>NZ_JBMQUD010000065.1:0-41394 GCF_057359045.1 Adhaeribacter sp. | reverse complement strand
CCCGGTGCAAAATGCCGGGCAGATAGATAAAAAATAAATAATATATGAAGCCAAATATTATTAATACCATGAATCGAATAAGTTTTCTGTTCTTATTCTTTTTAGTAGGCATCCTATCTGCTTGCCAGGAAGATGACCTTACTGCCCCTTTAGAAGCGAAAGCTGCCCCAATTGTAGAAGCCGTTAGAACGTCAAATCCTGCTAAAGCCGATAGCACTTTTACCCAATCTACGTTAGGGGCTACCATTGTTATTAAAGGCCAGAACCTGGCGGCTACCCAATATGTATCTTTTAACGGGTACCAAACGCCTGTAAACCCGGTTTATGCTTCCGAGAATTATATAATTGTTCGGATACCAGAATTAACACCTACGGTCGCCACTTCTGCCAATGTTCCGGATGAACTTAAAGTAGTAAATTCTAAAGGCGAAGCTACCTATAAGTTTAAGATTCTACCTCCGCCGCCCGTTGTTGATAAAGTAAGTAACGAGTTTGCCAAAGCAGGTGAAACCATAACCATAACCGGTAACTATTACTATTTTGTAGAAGAAGTAACTTTTCCGGGTAACGTAGTAAGTAAAGATTTTACAGCAAGTGCCGACGGAAAATCTTTAATGGTAAAAGTACCGGCCGGGGTTGATCCAACTAAAAACTTAACATTAATGGTTAAATCCCAAAGCGGTAACTCAGCTGTTAATCAAAAAATTAAGTTTAATGATAGAACAGGTATGCTGGTAAATTGGGATACAAAGGCTGCCAATGGCACCAGCCCGTTAAACTCTACCTGGGGAATCTCTGAAGACATGAGTAAAGTTACCAGTACTTATCCTGGAATTGTGCCGGTTGATGGAACATTTGGGGTAGTTGATATGGCCATTAGCGGAAACTGGAGTTGGGCCAATGCCAAATTGGTTAATATGGCCAACAACGATGCTGGTGTAAATGGGGGTAAACTTTATCCAACTGCTCCAACAGCCCAGTATAATCCCGAAACGGCCATTGCTAATTTTGAACTTAGAGCCGAAATTGCCGCTACTAAGCCAGTTGGGGGATTATTATTACAAGTATGGCAAGCTAATGGGGGCAAAGAATATACCGCTTCTGTTCCTTTAGCCGATTTTGTAAAAACAACTGATGGAAAGTGGTATACAATATCTGTGAATCTGGGCAATTTGGCCGCGGATAATGGTAATACCAAATTTAGCGGTAAGTATAAAGACTTTTCAACGCCATCAGACTTAAGAGTTTTAATTCAAAATCCATCAGCCGTAACAGTTCCTACTACTCTTGCTATCGATAATATCAGAATAGTTAATATTGTGCAATAGCATTTTAGCTATACGCTCATTGCCAATAATAAAGAATCTAAATTTAGATTATAATTGGAGTTTGAGTTCTTATACAAATTAGCCCTGACTATTTAATCAGGGCTAATTTATTTATATACCAGTCAGGGCTTCTATGTTAAGGTTGATAATTGTTTACCAATGGTTAAGCCTGACTTATAAAAGCAATCTGAAAGCTTACTTATTTCTTAAAACTTAATATTCACTTTGTTTTGCTTATTACACGAAACATGTATGCAATAAAAAAAATACTTTATGTGGCCTGCTTTTCTTTATACATGGTATCCGCGCAGGCGCAAAATACTTCCGACAATATTCGGTTAAACCAAATTGGTTTTTACCCGGTGGCTACTAAGTTGGCCGTGGTAGTTGGCGAAAATGCCGGGGGTAAGTTTTACCTAAAAACAACCAACGGTGCCAAAACTGTTTTTACCGGACAACTAAGCGCAAGTAAGCCTAATGAGTTTTCAGGCAAGCCTACTCGTATTGCCGATTTTTCGGCTTTTACCCAACCGGGCAGTTACATGGTAGAAATTCCGGGGGTAGGTAAATCGTATGCCTTCGATATAAAACCTCAGGTGCATCAGGCAGTAGCCACGGCCGCTTTAAAAGGCTTTTACTACCAGCGCATGGGCCTTGATTTACCCGAAAAATATGCTGGCAAATGGCACCGGAAAGCAGGTCACCCCGATAGCAAAGCCCTGGTACATCCTTCCGCGGCATCGGCCCAACGCCCGGCCAATACAGTTATTTATTCTACCCGAGGTTGGCTCGATGCCGGCGATTACAACAAGTATATTGTAAACAGTGGCATTACCACGGGTACTTTACTAGCAGCTTACGAAGATTTCCCGGCTTATTTTAAAAGTCAGAAATTAAATATTCCGGAGAGTAGTAACCAAGTGCCCGATATACTGGATGAAACGTTGTGGAACCTGCGTTGGATGCTAACCATGCAAGACCCGAACGATGGCGGTGTTTACCATAAATTAACCAACCCGGCCTTTGATGGCATGGTAATGCCTGATAAAGCTGATAAACCGCGTTACGTAGTGCAAAAAGGAACGGCCGCGACCTTAAATTTAGCTGCGGTAATGGCGCAGGCCAGCCGGGTATACAAAAATTATAACAAAGATTTTCCTGGATTAGCTGATACCATGTTAACCGCTGCTACCCGCGCCTGGGAGTGGGCACAGCAAAACCCAAAAGTAATTTACGACCAGGATGCACTAAACAAACAATTTGAGCCACCTATTACAACCGGTGCTTACGGCGACCGCGAATTTAACGATGAATTTATTTGGGCGGCGGCAGAAATGTATGTTACTACCCGGCAAGATAAATATTATACAACCGTTAAGTTATTTCCTGACCAAGAGTTGTTGCTGCCTTCCTGGAACCAAGTTCGGTTATTAGGCTACTATACTTTGGCCCGCCACAGTAAAAATTTAACGCCGGTTGCCCAAAAGGATTTACCAGTTTTGCAAAAAAGTATTTTAAATTTTGCCGATGAATTGCAAGCCAATGTACCGGGGAAGAGTTACCAAACCGTAATGGGTAAATCGGCGAAAGATTACATTTGGGGTAGCAGTTCCGTAGCCGCTAACCAAGGTATTGCTTTAATTCAGGCGTATAAGCTTACTTCCGATAAAAAATATTTAGCCGCCGCCCTCTCTAACCTCGATTATTTATTGGGCCGCAATGCCACCGGGTATTCTTTTTTAACAGGTTTCGGTGCAAAATCGACCATGAACCCGCACCATCGCCCATCTGTAGCCGACGGCATAAAAGAGCCGGTACCGGGTTTACTCTCGGGTGGTACCAATGCCCGCGCCAACCAGCAGGATAAGTGCGCTGGTTATGCTCCAACAGCTACCCCCGACGAAATGTACCTCGACCACGATTGTTCGTATGCTTCCAACGAAATAGCTATCAACTGGAATTCGCCGTTTGTTTACCTAGTTTCGGCCTTGGAAGCTTTACAGTTCCAGGTTGGTTTCGCCAAAAAATAAAGATAGCATACCTATTTAAAGCAGCGCCTGTATGCCTGGTTTCCGCCGGCTATAGGCGCTGTTGTTTTATTTTAAGAGTTTTATTTAAGCCTTTATTTTAAATTTAACTATATTAACCCTCTGATTTTATAATTATTTAAAAAAATCATAATGAAAAGCTTACTGGCGGGGTTGTTACTGTGCTTGTTGCAGTTTTCGGTTTGGGGGCAAAATCTCCTGAAAAAAGATGAAGTATTGCTGTATTCTTACTTTAAAGGCAACGGCGATGGCTTACACCTGGCTTACAGCACCGATGGCTATAACTGGACGGCTTTGCAGAACGATAAAATATTCCTGAAACCCACCGCCGGAAAAGATAAACTCATGCGCGATCCTTGCATTATCCGGGGCCATGATAACCAGTTTCACATGGTCTGGACGGTTAGCTGGAACGAAAAAGGCATTGGTTATGCTACTTCGCCCGATTTAATCAATTGGTCGGAGCAAAAATACATTCCGGTAATGGAGCACGAGCCTCAGGCGCGCAATACCTGGGCCCCCGAAATTACTTACGACCCTAAAACAAAACAATACCTGATTTATTGGGCTACTACTATTACCGGCCTATATCCCGAAACCCAATCGACGGCCGACAACGGCTATAACCACCGGATGTATTACGTTACGACCAAAGATTTTAAAACTTTTAGCGACACTAAACTCCTGTATGAGCCGGGCTTTAATGTAATAGATGCTACCATTGTACCCGATGGCAAAGAATTTATTATGTTTTTAAAAGACGAAACCCGCGAGCCTGCCCAGAAAAATTTACGTATAGCCCGAGCCACTAATCTTACAGGGCCTTATACCAAAGCCGGCCCCCCAATTACCGGTAAATATTGGGCCGAAGGCCCCACCGCCTTAAAATTAAATGGTAAATGGATTGTCTATTTCGATAAATATACCGAAGGCAAAATGGGGGCGGTACAATCCGCAGATTTAAAAACCTGGACAGATATATCGGCGCAAATGGTTTTCCCGAAAGGCATGCGCCACGGCACTGTATTTAAAGTAACCCGTAAAGAATTTGCCAAACTAAATCCTTAGCGTTCCGCGGGAAATTATAGCTAGGTTTGGGCAATTATAACACCGGTTTAGGATTAATCCGGTCGGGGAAGTTAGAAGTACATTAATTTTTAAAATAAGTTAATCAAAATGTTAAAATTAATAGACCGAACCCACTGCTAAGAGCAGTTGTTTGTTTCACGTGAAATTGGATAGGTGCAATTAGCTTACATATAAATTAATTTAAGTTGTAGTAAAGTAGGTGTGGTTAATTGAATTTTCTGAGTTAATATAAATATTGGTATTTAGTAGTAAACCTGCTTTTGTAGCCAGTAATTAAAATATAACTGCGGCAATGCTTATAAATTATTGGGTAGCGTATCAGTTAGAATAAGATTAAAATACTAAATGCTTCTTATTCAGAACTTTTATGCTGTAAAAATGTTTAGTAACCACACTGGTGAAAAAGGTAGTAGGCTAACCACTACTGGTGCAAAGCAGATTAACTTAGCTCCCGAAAATATTATTATTTGCGTGCCGCTTTTTCTGGTAACTTTGTTAAGTTTTTATTTATCCTGATTAAATGGGTTGCTGGGTTGTACGTGTGTTTAGTGGTGATTAGGTCTAAATGAATTATAAATTTCATATTTTAGTTATACTGTTGCTTACGGGCAATTTAGGCACATTGCGGGCTCAAACCGGCGAATATAAATTTACCCGTATTGACAACCGCCATGGCCTTTCGCACAACCAGGTAAACTGCATTTTAAAAGACAGTAAGGGCTTTATGTGGTTTGGTACCATGACCGGCCTGAACCGCTACGATGGCAACACTTTTAAAACTTTTCGCCACGATATCCGCGACTCTACTTCTATTAATAATAATTACATAAGTAGTATTATGGAGGGGCCGGAGCAAAAGCTTTTGGTAGATGGGTATTACGGTTTAAATGTGTATAACCCCAATACCGAAAAATTTGACACCAAAGCTACGGTTTACCTGCGCCAGTATGGCTTACCCGATGCCGATGTAAATAAAATTGCCCAGGATAAAAGCAAACGTTTTTGGTTTTTGCACGCGCGTAAAGGTATTTACGTGTACAATGCTGCGCAAAAAAATACCTTTCAGGTAATGCACAAAGCCCACGACACGCTATCTATCCATTCAAACCAGATTGCCGATTTTGCCGAAGACAAGCAAGGAAATTTTTGGTTAATACACACCGATGGCGTACTGGAGAAGTTAAACGGAAAAACTTTGCGGGTAATGTTACGCACTAAGTATGTACAGAAAAAGCTGGGCCGCACCCGTACGTACGCCATCTTTGTGGATGCTGATGGTGATCCCTGGATTTATTTGCCTGCCGATGCACAAGGTGTATTTTATTTTGATACAGAACAGCGGGCTTTTACCCATTTTAACCGCGAATCGGGCGAGATAAAATTAAATACCAACTTGGTGCGGTGCATAACCCAGGACGACCAGAAACGAATTTGGGTTGGTACCGACCACGGCGGCATTAACCTCATCAACAAAAAGGATTTTTCTGTAAAATACCTGTTGCACCACCCCGAAGACGAGAAAAGCCTGAGTCAGAATAGTATTTACGCTTTGTATAAAGATAATAATGGCATTATTTGGGCAGGTACGTACAAAGACGGTATAAATTATTACCACCGCAACTTAAATAAATTTGCGCAGTACCAGCAGCAACGCGACAACCCCTTCAGTCTGCCTTTTAACGATGTGAACTGTTTTGTAGAAGATGCCAAAGGTAATATTTGGATTGGGTCTAATGGCGGAGGACTTATTTATTTTGATCGGGCGGCGGGCAAGTTTAAACAGTTTCTGCACAACCCTAAAGACCCCCATAGCTTAAGCAATAACATTATTGTGGGGCTGTACCTCGACCGCAACCAGAAACTTTGGGTAGGTACATATTTTGGCGGGTTAAATGTGTACGATGGTCAAAAATTTACCCATTACCGCCATAATGCAACCCAGCCGCAGAGCCTTACCGACGATCGGGTCTGGAAAATATTCGAAGATTCGGAAAATAACTTATGGGTGGGTACCATGGGGGGCGGCTTAGATTTGTTAGACCGCAAAACCGGTACTTTTAACCACTACCGGGCTGACCAGCCCAATAGCGTAAACTCCGATTATATATTTAATATTACCGAAGATAACGCTAAAAACCTATGGATTGCTACGGCCTACGGCGTAAATAAATATAATCTAAACACCAAGCGTTTTGCCCACTACGTAAATGATAACGGCAACCCCCAGGGCTTAAGCAATAACAACACCACCACTGTAATGCAGGATAGCCGCGGGTTGCTCTGGATTGCTACCAACGAAGGCCTTAATTTATTTAATCCGCAGAAAAATACCTTTCGCATTTTCCGGAAAGAAGATGGCTTGGCCGATAATTATATTTTAAGTTTACTCGAAGACGGCCAGCGTAATATTTGGTTAAGTACGCCCAAAGGTTTATCGTGCTTAAACATTAAAAAAGAACCGGATACCGGTAACTACGCTTTTAAATTTAAGAACTACGACGAGTCGGATGGGTTGCAGGGTAAAGTTTTTAATACCAATGCGGCGCTTAAAACTTTGCGCGGCGAGCTCATTTTTGGTGGGGCCAATGGTTTTAACTTAGTAAATCCGGTCAACATAGAAATAAACCGCACCACGCCCAAAATTGTTTTTACAGATTTTCAGATATTTAACGAAAGCCTAACGGTAGGGAGTAAGCTTGATAAACGCGTAATTCTGGATAGTGCCATTTACGAGAAAAAAGTTATCACGCTACCTTATGATCAGAATATGTTTTCGGTTTCGTTTGTAGCTCTTAGCTTTTTGCAACCTGATAAAAACAGATATGCCTATATTTTAGAAGGATTTAACCGCCACTGGCTTACAACCGGCAGCGAATTAAGAAAAGCTACTTTTACCAACCTAGACCCCGGCACGTACACTTTGCGGGTAAGGGCCTCTAACAACGACGGCATCTGGAACCAGGAAGGCATTAGCCTGCAGATAAATATTTTACCGCCTTTCTGGCAAACCAAAACGGCCATTGTGCTTTATGTGGTTTTGGTGTTGCTGGCTTTGTGGCTGGCCCGCCATGTAATGCTGGAACGCGAAAGATTAAAATTCCGAATTGTGCAGGAACGGCAGGAGGCACAACGTCGCCACGAGATGGACGTTATGAAAATACGGTTCTTTACCAACGTAAGCCATGAGTTTCGTACCCCTTTAACCCTTATTTTAACGCCGCTCGAAAAAATAATCAGCAACACGCCCACCTCGGATCAGAAAAATCATTTATTGCTTATTCACCGCAATGCCCGGCGCCTGTTAAATTTAGTAAACCAGTTATTAGACTTCCGGAAAATGGAAGTACAGGAAATTGCGCTTCACCCTACCAAAGCCGAAATTGTTCGGTTTATGAAAGAGATTGTGTTTTCGTTTTCGGATTTATCAGAGAAAAAGCACATTAACTTTTCGTTCGTTTCCCGGATAGAAGAATTTGAAACTTATTTTGACCAGGATAAGCTCGAAAAAATATTATTTAACCTGCTTTCTAACGCCTTTAAATTTACCCCTGATAATGGTAGCATAACGGTAGAGTTGGAGCTGTATGAGCCCGCTAATGGCGCAGCGGAAAAGCAGTTAAAAATTAGTGTAACAGATACGGGCATTGGTATACCTATAGAAAACCAGGAAAAAATTTTTAAACGCTTTTTCCAGAGCGATATTCCGGATTCTATGGTTAACCAGGGGAGTGGTATCGGCCTGTCTATTACCAAACGATTTGTTAAGTTGCACGGTGGTACTATTCGGGTGCAAAGCCGGCCCGGCGAAGGCAGTTGTTTTACGGTAACTTTGCCCATTAAGCATGCGGCGCCCGAAATACCTTTGGCCCAACCCGGCAGCGAAGAAATAACCATTCTGGCTCCGGCTAATCCGCTTCCGAAAGCAATAACAACATCTGCGCCCCGTAATACTAAAAAGCCGGTTGTGTTGCTGATAGAGGATAACGAAGATTTTCGGTTTTACCTGAAAGACAACTTGCAAAGTTTATACCACGTGCTGGAGGCACCTAATGGTAAGTTAGGTTGGCAACTGGCTTTGGCCCAACTGCCGGATTTAATCGTGAGCGATGTAATGATGCCCGAGATGGATGGCCTTACCCTTAACCGGAAGTTAAAGAAAGATCCTCGTACTTTGCATATACCGGTTATTTTGCTTACCGCCAATGCCACCGAAGAACAACGCCTGGCCGGGTACGAGAATGGGGCCAATGCCTATATTACCAAGCCCTTTAACTTTGAGATTTTGTTATCGCGTATAAAAAACCTGATTGGGCAACAAGAAGCTTACCGGCAAACATTATTACCCAAATTAGAAGTAAAGCCGCAAGATATTCAGATTACCTCTCTTGATGATAAACTAATTAGAAAGGCAATGGCTTACACCGAGAAGAATATTGCTAATCCGGATTTTTCGGTAGAAGAACTAAGCCGGGAATTAGGTATGAGCCGGGTATATTTATATAAAAAGCTTTTGGCCATAACCGGTAAAGCACCGCTGGAGTTTATTCGTACAGTCCGGTTAAAACGGGCTGCCCAACTTTTACTCGAAAGCCAGCTTACAGTAGCCGAAGTGGCGTACGAAGTAGGTTTTAACAACCCCAAATATTTTACCAAATACTTTAAAGCCGAATTTAATTGTTTGCCTTCGGCGTATGCGGCTCAGAAAAAAAGCGAAACAGAAGTTGCCAAAGTAGCCCCTTAAGTTATTATTAAGGTGCCGATAATTTAGTATTTAAATAACCTGCAGCAAAGGTATTATTTTACCGGGTGCTCGCCATTCCGAAGCCCGGATGGCTTTTAACGTTAATTTTAGCAGATTGCCAACGGGTTGGGCAATATTTTTAGCCAGGGCCGCAATTCTGTGGTCGCGGTTCTGCAGACAGGTTTGGTAAGCCAAGCCGGTTTTTTCATTTAATTCGCGGGCAAAAAGCCAGGCACCTTCGCGGGCGGTATTAATGCTAAACTGTACCAATAATTCGTCGTGCTGGCGGGCATGAAAATCGAGTAAAGTCATGAATGGCGATACCTTGCTGATATTGTTTTGTACCTTATCGATCATGGCGCCTAAAATAGCATTTATACTGTTAAAATCGCGCCGCAGGTGTTGTAGTTTGCCTCCCCGCATGGTTTCTACGGCGGCAATACCCAAATCAAGATTAATGTGGGCGTTCATGCCCAAAAGTAAATGTTGCAGTAAAATGGCCGGTACTTGCGCAGTTACTTCAAAAGCTATTTGCCAGGCGGCCGTATTTCTCTGGCCGGTTTTGTACAAATGCCAGGCTTCCAGGTAGCGGTTCGCAAACAATACATCAAACCTTTCCATCCGCGGACCATCTTCAAAATTATTTTTTAGGATATCTTCTTTAACCCGGCAGGTAACACAGTAATAAACCGCGGCAAAATAGCCGGCCCGGTTATTTGTGGCTATGCATTCCTGCATAATTTGCTCAAGTTGCTCGAGTACTTCGTTAATGGTGGTGGTAGGTTGGTAAGCCATAGTAAACCCCGGTAATTAGCCCATAAGTAAATATACTAACTAAGGCTATATTGTGCCGGTTTGTTTACTTTAATTCTATTGATATTTAGGGATTTATATGATAATGGATAATGAAGTCTGGTTTAATATTTTTTGTTAATGGCACATTAAATAGTAAAGGCCCAGAATTATTTATCTGAGCCTTTACTTTTAACGAATTAGAATTATTAACCTTGATTAACGATTGCCGCGGCCCGGTAAATAAATTTGTAATGCCAGGCCCAACGATAAACCTGTTCCCTGGTCACCGATATCGATGTTGGCGTGGCTACGGATTAAGTTTAATGTACCTTCCAGGGCTACATTAGAGGCCACAAAATGCGCGTAACCAGCCCGTACCCCGTAAATAGTAGAGAGAAAAGCATCGCCGTCATTGTCTTTCAGGTTGCTGCCGCCAAAACCAACTACCCCCTCACCAAACCAGCGGTGCGTAGGAGATGCTCCTTCGGGGAAGTAATACCGAATAAAAGGCGTAACACCATAGCGAAAGGTTTCGCCGCCATCGTATATCTGCAAGCCTAATTGAGCCTGTAAACCAATAGCAGCGTTGTCGCTTATAAAGTAACCGGCGCGCGGTTGCAGGTCTAAACTAAATGTTTCGGACTTAAAGTTTTGCCCAATTGAGCCAATGCCAGCACCCACCAACCAATTGCCTTTCTGAACAGCATCATACGCTACCGGAGCCGTAGTCTGCGGACGGTTCAGGTCCTGGGCCGCCGCATTAAAAGTTAGAGCTAAAATTAAAGCAGCTAGTAAGAATAAATTTTTCATAGGTATTAAATTTAAATAAACTTAGGTCGTTTATCTAAAAAACGTATTTTAAGCTGGGTGGTTTTGGATTTCTTTAATTTACTTGATTAAATCTCCGTTAAACAGTTCGTATGTTTAATTTATTTACCTGGTTATGTTTACTTTAAAATGAACCATAAAATTTTAAGACAAGATATGTTTGAACTTTTAATCCGGTCTTTATGCGATACCTGCCCCCGTACGGTAGATGCTGTTTATTTATTTGCGCAAACCCCAGATAACCAGGCGTCGGTGTTGTTTAAAGGGCGGCAATTACTTAAACAGGGCGTATCGGGTAAGTTAATGTTTGCCCAAACCGGCGAAAGGAGCGGTTACCCGGGGTTTGAGGTTTGGCAGCAGCAATTGTTGGCGTGGGAGGTGCCCGCAACAAACCTGGAAGGCGTGCCCGTTGACTATGATATTATTTTACACACCTTATCTGAGGCAGAAGCCATGGTAAAATGGGCGTTGCAACAGGACTATCGGCAGGTATTGGTAGTAGCGCCTCCCTTTCATCAGCCCCGCGCCTTCATGACAGCTATTACCGCCGCTTTATGGCATTACCCGGCTTTACAAATTTATAGCCAACCTGGCGAACCCCTGGATTGGTTCGCCGAAGCTGTACACTCGCAGGGCAATCAGAAAGCTTTGCGTAAAGATTTAATAGCCGGCGAAGAAACAAGAATAGAAAAATACCAGCAGCAAAACGATTTGGCTTCTTTTGCGCAAGTGCTGCAATACCTGAACAACCGCGATACAAAATGAAAGCTTATGGATTTGAAAATAATTTTGCGGTTAATTTTAAATTAATTTTTGTTTATTAAAAAAATAATTGCCGTCAATAAAAAGAGTAAAATTGTTCTTTTCTATTATCTTATTTTTTGATTTGCTATAATAGGTTAAGTTAAATATTAATATTGTGCAACTGTATTGATGAGTAATTTGGACGAGAATAGTGCTTAAAGTTGGTTTGGGGTGTGATAAGTAGGAAATGGCTTTGGATTGTATATTGTAAAACTATTATATTTGTGTAATTAAATATTAATCGCTCAAATATCACTATGTTTAGTAAAATGCCACAAAGCCCGGAGGTGAGTTTAGGAAAACTTTCGGTGGTTTTGTTTTTAGTTGTATTATTAAGTATTCAGTTTTATGTTACCGGATATTCTTACTATGGCTTTATTCAGCCGCCGGTAACCCAAAGTAGTTGGGATATCTTTTTTACCTTTTCTTATTTCTCCAGTGTATTTTACTTAGCCGTTTTTGTTTTGGTCTGGTTAAAAAGTGGCAAATAAAATAATAAAGTAAATTTAGGCAGATTAGGTAAAATAAGCTGATTGAAGCTCTTGCTTTTCGGTAAACAGAGGCAGGGGAAGATATATAGCCTTATTTTACCTTTTGTTGCTTGTTTGTAGCGTATTTAAATGTTTAAGCAACTCGGCACTGTTCTGGTTTAAATATAGTACCCGGAGCAGAAAGTTGTCTTAATGGTATTACGGGTAATTTTTGCAGCCCGCAATAAGTTAAATGTATTAAGTAAGTAAATATTTAGGATTAAGTAAAGTAAGGTATTAGTAGTGCTCTTGCTTTATCTTGGTGCCTGGGCTTGGTTTTACTTAGGCCCAGGCATTTGTGGTTCTTAGATAAACTTTGCCCTGAATAGTAAGTTTCAAGAAGAAATCTTTAGCCGTTGCTTTTGCTTCTATCCAGCCTTGGCGGAGCAAATAGCTGGCAACATCGCCTAACTGATCCCAAGCCCGGTTTTCCAAACCTGGTATTTCAGACATATTATGAAAAGCATTCGGGTCGGTGTTCAGAGTATTTAAAATTAATTGGGTAAGGATATACACTTCCATGGGTGCTACTTGCTGAAACACCGTATTGGTATTTGCCTGGTTGGTAGACGGAGCAATTTCGTATCCAAAGTCATTCCGAACAATGCCGCATTCGGCTAGCTTTAAATCTAAAAACTGATTAGAGCTAAAACTTTCAGTTGCAGGCAGACCGTTAACATTCTCGCGGGTATTGCCAGTAGTAGTGCCTTTATAGCTTAACCAGGCAAGAGATTTGTTTAAAATGTCGGTAGTGTTCATGGCTTTGTTATCTTTAACACTACAAACATATAGGTTAAACTATATATATAAAAGGAAAATGTGCCCTTCAAAGTAACAAGTGTTTTTTGGGGTGTTTTACGTAAAAAAGGGGGTTTAAACGCTGTTTAAAGCATTTTTACTTTTAAACAATAGTAAAAAGTATATATTTGGTAACAAAAATGTGTTTTTTTTATTTTTAAATAAATTACTTATTTGGTAATTATTGGATGATTTTATACGTGTGCCCTTAAATAAAGGTATAGTTAATGTATTTATTGCATATAATATATAATTTATAAAAATAGTGATGATTAGTTTAATTGTATTTATTAAATATTAATTTTAATATATGTTTTGTCTATTAAATTGAATTATTGTGTAAGTTATTGATGGCTAATATTTTATTGGAAGGTAATTTGTCTGCCAGAATAGCTATAAGTAACGGGCTAAAATACAGGTTGTTTTTTTAGATAAGTCCGTTTAGAGGGTGTAAAAAATAGAGAAAATTAAAAACCTTGTCATATACATTGCGTATATAAAAACCAGATAGCAACATTAATATTTTGTAGGAAGATTCGAGAAATTCGGTTCTTCTTATTTCAGCTTAACCGTTGAGATGTCCGTTATTAAATCTGTTAATACGGATGAGAAATGCTATTAAACAAAAGAGCCACCTTGAAAAAGTGGCTCTTTTTATTTTAGGTGTATTTGCTCACTACGCCGTTTTCTATTTTAAACTGCAAAATAGCGGTGCTTAAACCAGTTAATATATTGTTGGTGCGTTCCAGGTGAGAATCGGTAATAAAGAGTTGACCAAAAGTTTGGTTAGCAACAAGCTCCATTAATTTTT
The DNA here is from genome assembly GCF_057359045.1 of Adhaeribacter sp. NCBI lineage: Bacteria > Pseudomonadati > Bacteroidota > Cytophagia > Cytophagales > Hymenobacteraceae > Adhaeribacter > Adhaeribacter sp. Next base: position 27,622 of record NZ_JBMQUD010000065.1, on the reverse strand, counting down.
TTATCCGCTTCTCGTCTAAACGATCAAAAATGTCGTCGAGGAGTAACAACGGCTTTTGTTTTTTGTGCTCTGCTACAATTTCAAAATGAGCGAGCTTAAGCGAGATAACGTAAGATTTCTGTTGCCCCTGCGAGCCGTAGTTTTTTATAGGCCAGCCATCCATCAAAAAAACGAAATCGTCTTTGTGGGGCCCCACGGTGGTGCGCTGTAAAAGTAAATCTTTGCGTTGTGCTTCTTGCAGTAAAGTGTTAAAGTTGGCACCGGGTAACTGGCTTTTATAATGTAAACTTACGTGCTCCTGGCTATCGGCTAAATACGCGTAATGCTGCTGAAAAACTGGGCCGAAGGCTTCCAGAAAAGTGGCACGGGCAGCCGTGAGTTTCTCACCGACCGGCACCATTTGTTCATCCAGAATTTGCAGGTACTCCCGGTCAAAATAATTACGTTCGGCAAATTGCTTTAATAAAGAGTTGCGTTGTTTAAGTAAATAATTGTAACGCATCAGGGTTTCGAGGTAATTCTGATCTAACTGCGAGAGCAAGCTATCGAAATATTTCCGGCGTTCTTCGCTTCCTTCCCGGATTAAATCCGTATCGTAAGGAGAAATAAGTACTACCGGGTAGCGGCCAATGTGTTCGCTTACTTTTTCGTAGGGCGTTTTGTTATGGGTAATAACTTTTTTCTGGCCATTCCGGAACGTGCATTGGATGGTGTCTTTCTGGTTAGGAGCTGTAAACCGGCCTTTGATCATAAAATAATCTTCGCCCTGCTTAATATTTTGTAAATCAGTAGCCGTAAAAGCACTCTTGCTCATCGAAAGATAATAGATAGCATCGAGCAGGTTGGTTTTGCCGCTGCCATTGTCGCCGATAAAGCAATTTATATGAGGAGAGAAACCAAGATCCGCTTCTTCATAATTCTTAAAATAAAGTAAACTGAGATTTTCGAGGATCATTAATTTCTTTGATAGATATTTTTTAATTAATTTCGCACACTAAACAGAATTGGGAACATTAAGTTATGGCAATTACGAATCAAATGCCCGAAACAAAGGTAAACGCGGAGGTAAAATTCTCCAAGGAAACTTACCTCCGTTGGTACGAGATGATGCAGTTAATGCGTAAGTTCGAGGAAAAAGCCGGGCAATTATACGGACAACAAAAAATAAAAGGCTTTTGCCACTTGTATATTGGTCAGGAGGCCTGTGCCGCCGGTGCTATTACGGCCCTTACCAAAGACGATAAATGGATTACTGCTTACCGCGACCATGCCCACCCGCTTGGGTTAGGTACTTCGCCTAATGCCGTTATGGCCGAGTTATTTGCCAAAGCTACCGGCTGCTCTAAAGGCAAAGGCGGCTCTATGCACATTTTTGATAAAGAAGTAAACTTTGTGGGTGGCCACGGTATTGTAGGCGCGCAGGTTCCGTTAGGGGCCGGCCTTGCTTTTGCCGAGAAATACAACAAAACCGGTAACTTGTGTATTTGCTACATGGGCGATGGTGCCGTACGGCAAGGTGCTTTCCACGAAGCCCTGAATATGGCTATGCTGTGGAAACTACCGGTAATATTTGTGATTGAAAATAACGGATACGCCATGGGTACTTCGGTAAAACGTACTTCTAACGTAACCGAACTATATAAACTGGGCAGCGCTTACGATATGCCCTCGGAGCCGGTAAATGCCATGCGTTGCGAAGATGTGCACGAAGCGGTTGCCAGAGCGGCCGAACGCGCCCGCGCCGGCGAAGGTCCTAGCTTGCTGGAGTTCAGAACGTATCGTTACAAAGGCCACTCCATGTCGGATCCGGCTAAGTACCGCACCAAAGAGGAACTGGAAACTTACCGTAACCAAGACCCAATTGAAGTAGTACGGCACACCATTCTGGAAAACGAGTTTGCCACCGAACAGGACCTGGAAGCCATTGATAACCGGATTAAAGAAGAGGTACTGGCATCGGTTGAATTTGCCGAAAACTCGCCTTACCCAACTGCCGACGAATTATATAAAGATATTTACGCGCAGGAAGACTATCCTTATATTCAGGACTAATTAAATAATTGCTGATTGTTTCTTGTTGATTGTTAATATTTTAAATTTTTATTTATTAACTGAATGATTAGCGTAAGGTTTTTGTTGCATAGCAAAATAAAAAAGTAAAAAATACTATTTAATAATTTAATACCGATTGTTCTTAGCTGAGGTATAAATTATAATTTAAACAATCAGCAATCGATAATCAACAATAAAAACAATGGCAAAAGATACTGTCAAAAAAGAAAGCGAACTGGAAATACTGGAGAATCCGGAGGTGTTGGCCGACCGTTTAACCCATGGGTCAGAAGATTTCGTAAAGAAAAATAGAAATATACTGCTCGGGTTATTTGTGGTAATTGCCGCTGCCGTAGTAGGTGGTTTGTTGTATTACAACTTCCGTAGCAGCAAAAACGAAGAAGCCCAGGCGGCCATGTTTCAGGCCGTTCATTATTTCGAAGCCGACTCTTTAAATGCCGCTTTAAAAGGCGATGGGCAGTATAAAGGTTTTGTTTCTATTATTGATGAGTATGGCAGTACCAAAGCCGGTAACCTGGCTAAATTTTACGCTGGGGTTATTTACCTGAAACAAGGTAAATACCAGGATGCCTTAAATTATTTAGAAGATTTTAAATCGAACGATTTGGTATTGCAAGGCCGGGCATTTTGTTTGCAGGGCGATGCCAACCTGGAATTAGGTAAAAAACAGGAAGCTGCTGCTTTGTACATGAAAGCGGCCGATTACAATGCCAACGAGTTTTTCTCGCCGCAGTACCTGTTAAAAGCCGGCTTGGCTTACGAAGAAAATAATAACTACAGTGCAGCCGTTGAAGCGTACGATAAAATTATTAACAGCTACGCCAACTCACCGGAAGTAACCGATGCCCGCAAGTATAAAGCGCGTGCCGAACTGCTGGCCAGTAAGTAAAAATAATGCCTGAAAAAAAGCGGAGCTTTTGTCTTAAAAAGTAGACAAAGGCTCCGCTTTTTTATTTATTAAAACTTCAATAAACCGTGTTGTTTCGTACAATAGCCAGTATCAATTTTCTAATTCATAATTCTTAAATTCTAATTCATAATTTTTTATTATGGCTACTGCCTTAAAAAACTTAAGCGAGTATAATTCTGATAATTTAATTAAAATAGATGGTAAGCGGTTTGGCATTGTGGTAGCCGAATGGAACAAAGAAATAACCGATACGCTTTGCCAGGGAGCCTTTGAAACTTTGCTAAAACACGGGGCCAAACCCGATAATATTCAGCGTATTACAGTACCGGGTTCTTTTGAGCTTACCCTGGGCGCTCAGTTGCTAGCCCAAACCAACGACATTGATGCCGTAATTTGCCTGGGGGTAGTAATTAAGGGCGAAACCAAACACGACGATTATATTTGCCACGCGGTAGCACAAGGCATTACACAAGTAGGTTTAAAATTTAACAAACCAGTAATATTTGGCCTGGTTACTACTAACACCGAGCAGCAAGCCTGGGACCGGGCCGGTGGCAAACACGGCAACAAAGGCGTAGAAGCGGCCGCGGCAGCTATTCATATGTTAGGCTTGTTATAAGTATGGGGTAAGAGTTGTCTGTGATATTGGTTAAAGCAACCAAATAATTAGATAAAGAATTTAAAATAAAAATGCCGGCTGTTACTCTCAGCCGGCATTTTTTATTTAGAAACAACGTGCTTTTTCTGGTGTAGGTAAGATTTTAGTAGTTTAAAGTCTTTCCAGAAACCCTGGGCCCAGAGAAAGCTTAAAACCGGAAAAGAAACAAAGGCTAATTTATTAAACTCTGCGGCACCTGTAAAATCAAAGTGTATGAGGTGCATAATAGCGCGGGTCATGCCACAGCCATAGCACTCTGTTCCGGCTAGTAGCACACTCAAACACAGTGATTGGCCTTTGTCAAAAAAATCTGCGGGCATCAGGAGCAGTACAATAGGTATCAGTACGTAGCCGCAAATTTTTATCGTTAACAAATAATAGCCGTTTCTTTTCAAGGTATTAATACTTGGTAATTAGAATTTAGTGGTGTAGTCGCCGTCTTTTGGTTTTAAGTCACCAATAATAATCCGGACTAAGTCAATTAAGGCCCAAATGCCGCAACCACCCAAAGTTAATAATTGGGCAATACCAATACCGGTGTAGCCCAAATAAAAGCGGTGAATACCTAGTGCACCCACTACAAAAGCCAGCACAGCGGCAATAATTTGGCTTTTGCCTTCGGCGGCTGTACCAGCCACATCGTTTTTCTTAGCTTCTTTAACAATGGCTTTAATTTGCTTGTTAACTTTAATAGCGGCTTTTGCCTGAGCTACTTTAGAAACTTTTTCGGTTTTAACTGTAGCGGCCATAGCTACTGGTGCCTGGTATAAAGGCTTAGCTTTGGTAAATTCTTTTTTAGCAACAACAGCCTTTTTTTCGGTGCTGGCAGTTAAAGTTTCAGGCGCTTCGGCAAGTTCCTCCGTAGCGGTTAAGTCTTCGGTTACCGGTGCTTGCTCGTTAGTAGCAGCAGTTGCTTCGGGTTGCACTTTTTTAGAACCATAGCTGGTGCCGGTGTTAGTAAAGTAAAATGTTTCTTTTGCGCACGACGATAATAGTAGAGCAATTGCAAAGCATAGGCTGGTAATCTTTGTTTTCATAGTTTTTGTTTTTAGAAGTAATAAATGGTTAAAGTGGTTTATAGTATTAGGTTAAATAAAGATATTAATATGTCGTAAATAAAGTATATTTAATATATAGATTAAAATATTCTCTATTATTTTTCTTTTATCTAAAGAATAAGTACAGCACAAAACTGTTAAATATAATTTAGGTAGGAAAATAATCTTTATTGAAGGGCAGAAGAGGCGACTTGAATGACTGAAATTAAGCTTTGAATATATTGTTTACAAAGTGTCTTTTTGCCTTTTCAAGGATAATTTGGCAATTTAAAATGGGTAGCGGAGGCTGCTAATAGTAAAGATTAGCCCTTTGCTACAAGTACCTGTATAAAATAGTAGTAGTATATTTCCAGTATGCTTAAAAATTGATTTTGCTACTATGCTACATTAAAAAAGCGAGGTTCGGGCTTTATAACAACGTAAATTGTTATAGAGCCCGAACCTCGCTTTTAATAATATAATTTACCGGGTATTTATCTTCTTCGGCTGGTTTGGCTATTCTGGCCGTAACCTAAATTTATTTGTAACCCCAACGATGGTACAATACTTACCCCTTTATACGTTTCGGTTTGCAGGCCAAAAATATCGTAGGTACCGTAGTTCTGATAATAAATGCTTAAGGCCGGCACAAAGTAAGCGTATTTAAAACCTATCTTGGCATTAATAAATCCGCCGTACGACGAAAACCCTTCTTTTTTAAGAAACGGATTAACTTTCCGGATATCGTTACCGGCATATTTAACAAACAGTTTAGATGGCGCAAAACCATATTTAATAAAGCTGTGCCCGTATACCAAACCCCAAGAAAAATTGCCGTATTTCTCTTCCGGCCCAAAAGACTGGCTAAAAACCAAGGGTATTAAAATTTCCCGCCGCGAAAGTTCGTAGTTAAAAATGGAGCTAAGTTTATCTAAACCTACTTTAGAGGGTAAGTTAGAATTTTGCCCGGAATATTGAATGCCAATACTGCCGTACAAACCTTCCGGACCGGGGCGGTCGGGGGTGCCGGTAGAACCCAGAAACTGGTACATAACATCAAACACGTGGGCACCGGAAGCCAGCTTGTAGCCTACATCTACCCGCTCGGCCAAACCATAGCGCAAGTAAAGTTCAGATGTAGGGGCCACCGGGTCTAAAGAATAAGCCAATAAACCGCGGGTTAAGGTTGCCACCGATTTATCGTAGTAAATAGAGTCGCGTTTAGAGAGCGCATCTACTCCAGCTTTGGTAATATCGTCTATTTCGGCAATAGGAGCGGTAGCAATATTAAATGCCGAGTTGTAGCCCACTTTAAATTTGCCTTTGGGGGTAACTTTACCCGAAGCGGTAATGGTACGCGATGGGGTACAGCCGGCTGCTGCTACCAACATTATTATAATGCAAGCATTAAAGAAGTAAAAAGATTTTCTCATTTTAATATTAAGAAGTTTTCAGAAAGAAGTACAAATTACTTAAAAAGTAAGCGAAAGAAATACAAATAGCTGGTATCATCTTTGCATATTTCAGGCCAATATTTCTGGTATACAGAATAATAGAAAGAGGTGTATGAAAATTTTAAAATAAATAGTAATTTTGCGCATAAATTAGCCAGACTTTCCTTTATTCATTTTAAGCAAGATACCAGAATACCAGGGACCGGCTAAGATTAAACTAAAATAAATATTTTGTTGTTAGCTGTTTTATAATTAAACGATTACAGAATTATTCTAAATTTTTACTGCAATGAGTCAAGAACCAATGCGTTATTCCCGTGAAGAGCTGATGGAGTTTCAGGAGATAATCCAGGAAAAGCTTAATAACGCGAAAAAAGAAGTAGCTTTTATTAAAGAAACTTTAAGCCGGCGGAATGATACCGGTACTGATAATACGGCTTCTTCTGCTAAAGTATTGGAAGATGGTGCCGATACCGCCGAAAAAGAAAGTCTGAACCAATTGGCTTCGCGGCAACTGAAATTTATTCAGCAGTTAGAGAATGCTTTAATTCGCATTCGGAACGGCAGTTATGGGGTTTGTATTGCCACCGGTAAACTTATTCCGAAAGAGCGCTTACGGGCAGTGCCGCACACCCAGCATTCAATAGAAGCTAAATTACAACGCCGCGATTAATTAATTCTTTTTGGACAGCTTACATAGTCATATTCAGGCGCTTATTTTCTGTGCGCAGGCACCCGTAGCCATTGAAGATTTGCAAAAATGCTTATCGGAGGTATTGCTGCGCGAAATAAGCATTAGTGATGTGCTGGAAAGTATTGAGGAAATAAATGAGCGCTTTGCCGCCGATGATTTTGCTTTCCAGATCTACGCCATTGGGGGTGGTTACCAATTCCTGACCAAACCTGATTACCAAGATGCTATAGGCTTGTTTTTAAAGCAGAAATCAAAACGTAAATTATCCACCTCGTCGTTAGAAACCCTGGCTATAATCGCCTATAAACAGCCAATTTCCAAGTCGGGCATTGAACAAATCCGCGGCGTAAGCTGCGATTATGCCATCCAGAAATTGCTGGAAAAAGAACTTATCCAGATAAAAGGGAAGGCCGAAACCATCGGCCGCCCAATTATTTACGGAACCACGCAAAAATTCATGGATTACTTTGGCATTAACCATCTCAAAGACCTTCCGCAATTAAAAGACTTCGTGTCAGAAGAAAACGCTATCGGCGAAGTTTCAGAAAATTAAATTATACCCCGATCCAGTAGCGATACTGCATCAAAAACAACTAACAATGGCATTTAAAGATAGAAAACCGGGTGCAGGCAAGTTTGCCTCCGGCGATAAATTCAAAGGCCGCTCTTTTGGGAGTGGTAATTCTAATAGTAACCGGCCGCCCCGCGATTTTAACTCCGATAGCGGTTCTCGCGCATCCGGACAGGAACGGCCTTTTAGAGGCGAGCCAGGTGCTGGACGCCCGGCGCGCGAAGACCGCACCGCTAAATTTAAAGGTGAAGGTAAAAAAATATATAACCGCAGCGAGCGCTTTACCCGCCCAGGCAACGACGAAGCCGGGGCACGTGCTGGTGGTGAACGTAGCCGTTCTTTCGACGACAAACGTTCTTCTTTTAAATCGGGCGATAAATTTACAAAACCGGCTCCTTTTAAAGGCAACCGGTTTAGCGAAGGTGGCGACCGCAAACCTGAGCGGGGTGGCTTTAACCGGGAGCGTTCCGACAGACCTGCGCGGCCGGAACGTGGTGACCGCCCCAACAGAAATGCCGATGACCGGGGTGAGCGACCTCGCTACAACCGCGAAGACCGTCCGGACCGCCGTACCGAAACTGGCGGGTATGCTGCCCGCGGGGAGCGCCGCCCGGTAACCGACGGTAGCCGTAAACCTTACGAACGCAAAAGCTTTGGTGACCGCGAGCAACGCCCAACCCGTAATGCAGAGTTTAAACCTCGGTTTAACCGGGATGCAGCCGATGATAACCAAAAACCTTTTGCCCGCGAACGGGCTGGTGGCTATAACCGGGAAAGCGGAGCCAAACGCAGTTTTGAGCGGCCCAGAGGCGGAGACGAAAGAAAACCTGACCGGAATGCCAAACGTGGTGACCGGCCTGGCACCCCAATTGTACCGGTAGAAGCGCCTAATTACGATTTAAAACGTTACCAGGCTCGGGAACGCAATAACAGCGAAAAAGATAGCGATGGCTTGATTCGGTTAAACCGTTATATTGCCAATGCCGGTGTTTGTTCCCGTCGCGAAGCTGACAGCTTAATTGCCGCCGGTGAAATAAAAGTTAACGGCGAACCCATAATCGAAATGGGCTACCTGGTAAAGCCAGAAGATACCGTTACTTACGGTAAAAAGCGCCTGAACCGCGAAAAAATGGTGTATGTGCTTTTAAATAAGCCTAAAGATTTTATTACCACCACCGAAGATCCGGAAGGCCGCAAAACCGTAATGGACTTAGTAGCTACGGCTTCTAAAGAACGGATATTTCCGGTTGGCCGCCTCGACCGCAATACTACTGGTTTGTTGTTATTTACCAACGATGGGGAACTGGCCCAAAAGCTAACGCATCCATCTAATAATATTTCTAAAATTTACCAGGTAGAATTAGACAAACCCATTACCCGCGAGCATTTTGAAATGATTACCAACGGCCTGGAATTAGAAGATGGCAAAGCCGAAGTAGATGATTTGGCGCTGGTAGGAAACACCAATACTTTTTTAGGCATTCAGATTCATATTGGTAAAAACCGCATTGTGCGGCGTATTTTTGAGCACTTGGGCTACGAGGTAGTTTCGCTGGACCGGGTACAGTATGCCAACCTGACTAAAAAAGATGTGCCCAGAGGTAAATGGCGCTTCCTGTCCGAAAAAGAAGTTATTCGGTTAAAGTACTTTTTATAAGCATTTCCTAGTACCACGGTATGCCCCACAACCTGGCCATTGATATTGGTAACACCGCTATAAAATACGCGGTGTTTGCCGGTGACCAGCAACTGCAAACCGGCCAGGTTGCCAGCCTGCCCGGTTTGTGGGAAATACCCGGGGTGGTGCCGGTAGAGAATATTATTATTTCATCGGTACGAGCCGAAGAAAATAACTTGGTGCCGTACCTGCAGGCAAAAGGCAATTTATTGCTATTGGATTATAAAACGCCGGTGCCAGTGCATAACCATTATAGAACCCCGCAAACGCTGGGCATGGACCGTTTAGCCGCAGTAGCCGGGGCTAGCTGCCTGTTTCCGGATACAGATTGTTTGGTAATTGATGCTGGCACCTGTATTACCTGCGACTACGTTGATCGGGCGCAGAATTTTTGGGGAGGCAGTATTGCGCCGGGCTTGCAAATGAAATTCCGGGCCATGCATACTTTTACCCAAAAGCTGCCGTTAATTGAACAAGCCATTTTTTCGGTACCTTTAACCGGTGGTACTACCCAAGAGGCTATGCAAAGTGGGGTGGTAAACGGAACGGTGGCCGAGTTAAATGGCATTATAGCCGCTTATGCCGAAAAAGCACCAGACTTAACAGTTGTATTGTGTGGTGGCGATGCGGCTTTTTTTGAAACTAAATTAAAAGCACGCATCTTTGTAGTGCCGGAGTTAGTGCTCATCGGATTGAATAGCATATTAAATTATAATGTATAAATTTTCTTCACTGCTTTGCGGTATACTGGTGCTCCTGGGCGGGCAACTGGCACAGGCTCAGAACCAGGGTAATTCTCCTTACTCTAAACTAGGTATTGGCGAAGTAAACGAACATGCCGGTAACATCCGTAATTTTGGAATGGGCGGTATTGGGGTAAGTACCCCCAACAGCTTTACCGTTAATTTCTTAAATCCGGCCCTGCTTATTTATAATACGCGGGTTACTTTTGAGATGGTGGCCTCGGGGCAATATAAAACTGTGGCCAATTCCAGTAAATCACAATCTAATGGTACAGCTGGGTTGGGCTATTTGGCTTTGGCGTTGCCTATTAATAAAAACTGGAAATCGGCGGTAGGGCTGCGGCCTTATAGCGCGGTAAACTATGGTTCTTATACCCAAGGGGCTGTTATTAATGAGCCAGCTACCCAAGTTAGAACCGGTACCGAAGGGGAAGGAAATATTTCGGAAGCTTATTTTTCTAACGGGGTTAAAATTTACAAAGGCTTAAGTTTAGGTGTATCGGCTTCGTATCTATTTGGTACCATTAACCGCAATGCCTATTCTTTTATTCTGGATACTTTGGCAAACCCCAATGCCGAGCGGTTGGTAATAAACAACCAAACCACGTACAAAGGGTTTATGTTTAAAGGTGGTTTGGCTTACCGGCAACCATTAGGTAAAAAAGCCAACTTAAATTTAGGCGCTGCTTACGGGTTTGAACATAATTTAGATTTTGAGCGCCGGTCGGCCCAGCAGCGACTGAATTTTTCGGGCGTAAGTTTAGATTCTAACCCCTTAAACGACGACACCAGCGGTGAAATAACATTACCTAGCTTTATGCAAGTAGGCTTTAGTTTAGATAATAATAAATCGTGGGTGGCCGGAGCCGAGTTCTTTTCCCGTAAATATTCAGGTTTCCGTTCCGAGACCGGAACGCAAGAACTTACCGATACTTATAGAATTAGCGCCGGCGGCGAATATACCCCCAACGCTGCTTCGTTCGATAGTTTCTTTAAGCGCATAAGTTACCGGGCCGGTGTTAGCTATAACAAAACGCCCATTAATATAGCGGGTACCCAAATAAAAGATGCTGCCCTTCATGCCGGGTTATCTATCCCGGTTAGTTCTGGCGGACCACCAGAATATAACCAAGCGGCTTTGAATATAGGTGTTGCGGTAGGCCGAAACGGCACCACCGACAATGGCCTGCTCCGCGAAAACTATGTACGGTTTAATGTAGGTTTATCACTTAACAGCTCCTGGTTTATTAAACCCCGTATAGATTAATTCGCTTGGCCAAAAGAATAATTTATAAAAGTAATGTAAGTAAAAAAAGGAACTAGGCCGGTTAAACTAAAGTTTAAGCTTTTGTAACTAGTACTGATTTTACTACATACTCAAAATTAATATTTGTGCGTGCCTATTACTTCTCCCAAAATAAATAATCAAAAAAGTAGCATGAACCGTAGCGTATTATACAGTTTGCTTCTGGTCGTGGTGGGGAGCTTTACCTGGTGCAAACCCGTCGACGATGATTTAAAAAATAAAGTAGTTTACAAAGGTCCTATTGCCGAAACCCGGGATATTATTTCGCAGTTCAGCGATTCGGCTAAGTTGCAAATAAAGCTAATGGCACCGCTGCAATTGCAGTACGAATCCGGCGATGCCATTTACCCCGATAGTTTATTCCTGACCTTTTTTGATGAATCGGGCAAAGTAAACAACACTGTGCGGGCCAATTATGGTAAGTACGAAAAAGCAAAAGACCTTTATTTTATCCGGGGCAATGTAATTGTAAATAACCCGGTTAAAAAAGAAACCATGCGTACCGAAGAACTTTTCTGGGATAAACAAACCCGGAAAATCTTTACCGATAAATTTGTAACAATTAAAACCGAAGACGAATTTTTAACGGGCCAGGGTCTGACGGCTGACCAGAATTTTGGCCACTGGAAATTTAAAAAGCCTACCGGTATTCTTAAAATGCCCGAAGAAGGCAAGGCCACGCCGCCGGTAACCCAACCCCAACCAACCGCTCAACCGCAAACAGTTCCGCAACCCCAATGAAGCTAAGCAGTGTAATTCTTTTTTCAGTGGCCGTGGTTTTTACTGTTATTGGTATTCACCGGGTAATCATCGACAACGACATTGCCGCCAATTACTGGTTATTTATGATATCGTTGTCTTGCCTGATGGTGTACCGTTACCAAAACCGAAAGAAAGAATAAAAAATTTAAGTAAACTTTAGCGGTATTGCGTACATTAATAACATTGTTGTATACCGTTTTCTTTCGGCATGCCTGAAACCTACATGATCTATCCGCAACTACCACTTATTATAGGGGCCCTGCTGTTCTCTGCCTTTTTTTCCGGCATCGAAATGGCCTTTATGTCGGCGAGTAAACTGCAACTGGAACTTCAGGAAAAGCAAAATTCGCTGGCGGGGCGTATTATTACCCATTTTTCTAACCGGCGCGCCAAACTTACCGCCACCCTTATTATCGGGAATATTTTTGCCCTGATATTATTTAGCATAGGTATGGCCCGCGTGCTGTATGCCCTGTTTAATACGCACCTACCTCCGAGCCTGCTCAACGATTTTGTTTTGCTTAGCGTGCAAACGTTAATTACCGCCATTGTAGCCTTGTTCCTGGCCGAATTTATTCCCCGTAGTTTATTCATGACCCGGGCCAATGCCATGCTTAATATTCTGGCGGTGCCCTTGCTCCTGAGCTATTATATTTTATACCCGGTTGCTTTTCTGGTGGTGGGGGCTATCCGGCTGGTAGTAGTTAAAATCCTGAAAATGGAATTTTCGGAAGAGAATCCGGTTTTTGGCCTCACCAATGTAGACGAGTACATGAAAAAAAGCTTGTACCAAGCCGAAACCGAAAAAGCGCCGGAAGTAAATGCCCGTATTTTTCATAATGCGCTGGAGTTCCGTACCGTAAAAGTGCGCGAATGTATGGTGCCCCGCACGGAAATAGAAGCGATTGAAATAACCCAACCCATTGCCGCACTACGGCAGGCTTTTGCCCAAACCGGGCATTCTAAAATTCTTATTTACCAGGATACCATCGATAATGTAGCCGGGTACTGCCACCAACTGGCTATGTTTCAGAAACCCGAAAGCATTGCAGCGGTTTTAACGCCCATGTTGGCCGTGCCCGAAAGTATGCTGGCCAGCGAATTATTTGTGAAATTTGTGGCCGAGCACCGCAGTATTGCCTTGGTAGTAGATGAGTTTGGGGGTACATCGGGGCTGGTAACCACCGAGGATTTGCTCGAAGAAATTATTGGCGAAATTCACGATGAGTTTGACGAAGAATCTTTGCTGGAGCAGGAACTGGCACCAGGTATTTATTTGTTTAGTGCCCGGCAGGAAGTAGATTACCTGAACGAAAAATACAGTTTAGATTTACCTTACGGCGATTACGAAACGTTGGGTGGTTTTATTCTGGAAACCCACGGCGATATACCACTCACCAACGAAGTAATTCAGGTACCGCCCTATACTATTACCATTTTGGAAGTAGATGAAAACCGGATTAATACCGTACGTTTAGAACGGCAAAATACTTTAGAAGAAGCTTAATATTAATTCTTTAGCAGCCCGGTGCCGCCGCAATATTTTACATATTACAAGAATTTACCGGTTAAGCAAAGTACCTTAAAGTTTCCATCTGATTAAATATTTACAAATATTTAAAACAGAATCATTTCCATAGACCTTAATTTTGAATTTAAGCGATATTCTCCTTATTTTGCGATTCTTTATTAAACATACAAATGGCTTTAATTAATAACATTAGAAAAAGATCTGGATTAGCAGTTGGTATAATTGCAATGGCCCTGCTAAGTTTCATGGTCTTAGGCGATTTACTGAGCTCTAATTCCCGGTTATTTGGCGGCGACCAAAACGTAATTGGGGAAATTGCCGGCGAAAAAATTACTATTCAGGAGTTTGAAGAAGCTTTACAAGGCGTAAAACAAAACTACGCTGCCCAAACTGGCCGTCAGCCCGGCGAAGAAGAGTTAGCCTCTTTGCGGGAGCAAACCTGGAGCCAGCTTATCTTAAAAATAGCTTACAAAAAAGAGTTCGACCGTTTAGGCATAGAAGTTTCTGACGACGAATTGGTAGATATGGTGCAGGGTAATAATATTCACCCGGCCATAAAGCAAACTTTTGTTAACCAGCAAACCGGCCAGTTCGACCGTTCATTGGTAGTTAAATATCTGCGCGAAGATTTACCCAAAGCGCCCGCCGAACAACAAGCTGCCTGGTATAATTTCGAAAATAACCTGGCACCGGAGCGGCAGTTGGTTAAATACAATAACCTGGTTCGGTTATCGAGTTACATTACTACCGCCGAAGCCAAGCGTTACCAGGAAGAGCAAAACAACAAAGCCAATGTTAAATATTTGTTTGTACCTTTCTTCTCTATTCCGGATTCTACTATAAAAGTATCGGACAGCCAGCTACAGGCTTACCTCGATAAAAACAAAGAGCGCTACAAAGTAGAAGAAAACCGGAGCATAGAGTATGTAACTATTTCGGTGCAACCATCACGCGAAGACAGCGCTACTATCCAAAGTGATATAAACGCCTTGGCCCAACAATTTGCCGCCACCGAAAACGATTCTTTATTTGTAAAAGCCAACTCCGATACGCCGTATAACGGTACTTGGGCGAATGCTGGTTCTTTACCCGAAAAACTAAAAGGCCAGACCTTAGAAAAAGGTAAAATATTTGGCCCTTATACCGAAAACGGCAATTTTGTCATTCATAAAGTAACAGGTGTTAAAGATAATGGTGCCGCTTCTGTGCGGGCTAGCCACATTTTAATTAAACCCGAAAATAACACCCCTGAAGCAAAAGCAGCCGCCCGCACCAAAGCCGAAGGCATTTTGGCCCAGATTAAAGGTGGTGCCGATTTTGCCCAGATGGCGGCTCAGAATGGTCAGGATGGTACGGCTGCTACCGGCGGCGATTTAGGGTTTTTCTCGGAAGGAGCCATGGTGCCACCGTTCGAAAAAGCCGTATTTGGCGCTACCGGCGTTGGTTTGTTGCCTAACCTGGTAGAAACAGATTTTGGTTACCACATTATAAAAGTTACTTCGCCTAAAACAACCCGTAATTACCAGATTGCTACCATAACCCGGGCCGTTTCTTCTAGCGATGCTACCCGCGACGAAGCTTTCCGGCGCGCCGATGAATTAGCGGGAACGACCAAAAGCGTTGAAGATTTACGCAAACGCATTGCCCAAGATAAATCATTAATTAAAAACGAAGCCCGTAATATCCGGGTAAGTGACCGTGCTATAAATAACATGAGCAACGCCCGCGAATTGGTGCGTTGGGCTTTCAATAGCAAAACCGACGTGGGCGATGTTTCGCCGGTTTTTGAAATTGGAGATCAGTTTGTGGTGGCTGCGCTGGTAGGTAAAGCCGATAAAGGTTACTCCAAAGTAGCTGATATCCGCGAAGAACTTACAGCGGCTGTACGCAACGAAGAAAAAGCAAAAATAATTATTGATAAGCTAAGTAAGCTGCAAGGACCATTGGAGCAAGTAGCTACAAAATACGGTGCTCAGGCAACAGTACGTACTGCTAACGGCGTTACTTTAGCCTCTAATAACGTAGAAGGTCTAGGCTACGATCCTATTGCTACAGGTAAAATATTTGGTTTAAAGCCCGGCACGCGTTCTAAACCTTTCGAGGCTCAAACCGGCGTAGTAGTTGCTGAATTGCTGAACGTGGATAAAGTAAACTTTACTGGCGATATGTCGGGCGTGAAGCAGAATATGCAAGCCATGCGCTCGGGCCGGGCAGAAGGTAATACCTACCAACTTATCCGGGAGAAAGCTGATATTAAAGACGAACGGGTTAAATTCTTTTAATTAGCCTGTACGTTTTGGTAAAAAGAGCGGCTTCTGCAGAAGCCGCTCTTTTTGTTTTTAGCCGGTTACAATTTGCTGCCGGTAAAACTGAGCTATTGGCGATTGCCGGAAATCAGAATAAATTGGAAATAAAATTGCCTAAGTAGCTGGTTTGCCGTTACTAAAAGAACGAAAAATACGTTATATTGAGAAACCTTGTCCAAAACGGGTACCATTATTTACTTCTGCAGTGCTTACCGTTATCTTATGAAAATCTTCTCTGCTCTTAAAAATATATTACTTGGCGCTATGTTGTTGCTGCTGAGCCAGGGCGTTTGGGCCCAAGCCGATGAAGTTGCTTTGGCGCGGGAGTATTTCCGGAAGCAGGAATACGACAAGGCCCAGAGTGTATTTGAAAAACTAAGCCGCAACGACCAGGTATTTACCGTGGTTTACCCCGAATATTTGAAAACTTTATTAGCGTTGCGTCAGCATAAAGAGGCCGAAAAGCTCGTGAAAAAAGCGATTAAAAAAAGTCCGGAATTGATAGCTTACCAGATAGACTTGGGTTTGGTGTACCAGGCCGCCGGCAACGAAGATAACGCTGCCAAACATTTCAATAAACTGGTAGAAGCAGTCAATAGCAACAACTTAATAGCCATAGCCAATGCTTTTGAACAAAATAATATGCTGGAATACGCCGAAAAAACGTATTTGCGCGGGCGTAAACTCTCTAAAAACGAAACCGAATTTACCGGGCAATTAATGCAATTGTATGCGGTGCAGCGGCAATCTGATAAATTAATCGGCGAGATTTTAAACTTGGTTAAAGCTAATCCTAACCAATTGTTGCTGGCCCAGAATATGCTGCAAAATAGTTTAAAAGAAGAAAAAGAGTTTGATGTATTAGAAAAGGCCCTTATCTCTAACTTACAAAAATATCCCGACCAGGTAGCTTACAGCGAAATGCTTATTTGGTTATATACGCAGCGTAAAGATTTTTTTAGTGCCTTAATGCAGGCCCGCTCGCTCGATAAGCGCACCAAAGGTGGTGGCGGACGGGTAATGGAGCTGGGCGCTATCAGCCTTAAAAATAAAGATTACGAAAGCGCCATTGAAGCCTACGAATACGTTACAAAAGAATACCGGGGAGGGCCATATTATGAAATAGCCCGTGAACGGGCCATAAAATCGCGCGAAGAGCAGGTACGTAATACATTCCCCGTCGATTTAGATAAAATCCGGATGTTGGTGGTTGAGTACGATAAATTATTGAGCGAGCTGGGTAAAAGTGCCCGTACCGCTGAAATTATGAAAAACATGGCGGCTTTGTACGCGTTTTACCTCGATGACCGGGCTAAAGCCATGACCATGCTGGACGAAGTAATTAATACGCCGCGGGCTAGCCCGGATGTAGTAGCCGATGCGAAAATAACTTTAGGCGATATTTATTTGTTGCGGGGTGAGCCCTGGGAAGCGACCTTGCTTTACTCGCAGGTAGAAAAAACCCATAAAGAAATGCAGTTGGGCCACGAAGCCAAATTGCGCAATGCTAAATTAAGTTACTACAAAGGCGATTTTGAACTGGCGCAGGAGCACCTGGATATTTTAAAACTAGCCACCAGCCGCGAAATTGCCAACGATGCCATGGCGCTTAGCCTGCTCATTACCGACAATACCGGTTTAGACTCGTCTACTACGGCTTTGGCAGAATATGCGGCTACCGAATTGCTGATTTTCCAGAATAAGCAAGACCAGGCTATTGGCAAACTCGATAACATGTTGGTTAAATACCGTGGGCATAGCCTTACCGACGAAATTTATTTCCTGAAAGCCAACGTATTTTTAAAGCTCGGCGATTACCAGAAGGCCATTACTAACTTAACTTCTATTGTATCTAACCCGCAATACGATATTTTAAGCGACGATGCATTGTTTATGCTGGCCCGGATATACGAAGAGAACCTGAACGATAAAACCAAGGCGCAGGAACTCTACAATAGTTTACTGGTAAAATATCCCGGCAGCATTTTTACCGTAGATGCCCGCAAGCGTTTCCGCAAACTCCGCGGTGATGTAGTAAATTAATAATTTCTTATTCGGGTTTAGCCAGGATAATCTTAATTTTGCTTCAACAGATACGGGTGTTCTATAAAGTACCTTTCGTTCAGATACAAATCTAAATACATGTGGCCTAAAACCACCAGTGCGCCCTTTACCGGCATAAATATGCGCCAAGTGATGGGTGCCATGCTGGTATTATTATCGGCGGTTTGCTTTTCTTCTAAAGCCATTATTGTTAAGCTGGCTTACCGGTACCACGTAGATTCGGTATCGTTGCTTACCCTGCGCATGGCTTTTTCGGTACCGGTATTTCTGGTAGTGGGTTATTTGTCTAAGGCCGGTAACCGCGAGCAGCAATATAAAATTACTCCCCGCGATTATTTCTGGCTGGTGCTGATGGGGTTTGTGGGCTATTATTTATCGAGTTTATTTGATTTTTTGGGATTGCAATATGTTACGGCGGGTTTAGAGCGGCTGATTTTATTTATTTACCCTACCCTGGTCGTTGTGCTTTCAGCTATATTTTTAGGCAAACCTATTAGCCGCTCCCAGTTTATTGCGCTGGGCCTTACGTATGCCGGCGTTTTACTGGTATTGTTAGGCGATGTGCACACCGAGAGCCCGGCCAATATGCTAAAAGGGGGCTTACTAATATTTGCCAGTGCTGTTACCTATGCCACTTACCTGATGGGTAGCGGCCAGCTTATTCCTAAATTTGGTACAGTGCGTTTTACCTCTTACGCCATGACCCTGGCTGCCTTAGGCGTATTTGCTCATTATTTGGTAGCGGGGCAGCACCATTTGTTGCAATTGCCTACCCCGGTTTTTTTGTATAGTTTTTTAATGGCTATGGTGGCTACGGTAGCACCGGCTTATTTGCTTTCCGAAGGTATCCGGTTGGTAGGTGCCGGTAATGCGGCTATCATTGCCAGTATCGGGCCAATCTCTACTATTATTTTAGCGTATTTCTTTCTGGGTGAGCAGGTATCTTTTGTGCAGTTGGTTGGTACTGCAATTGTACTTACAGGTATTATTTTAATTACCCTCCGGAAAAGCTAAACTTTTATTTCAAGAAATAATCGGCTACTTCCTGCCAGTTATTTACGCGGGTATATTCCGTTACGTGCGCATTATGCGGGGCGGTAAATACCAGCGGTGTACCCTTAAAGCTTTTTAGGTTTCTTTCTAAATCGTCTATTAAGTAATCAGTGCAGATAATACTTTTATCACCGCAAAACACAATGTGGGTCCAGGGAACAAAAGGCAAATGATGTTTCAGCCAGTTAAATTTATCGGTAAAACAAAGCTCAAATTCCATGGCCGCCGTTACAATGTATACTTCGTAGCGTTCCTGCAGGCGCTTTACCACCTCCGCACAATCGTCTTTTATTTGAATATCTTTAAAAAAATATTCTTGGTGCGGGAATTGCCGTACGGCTTCTAAGCGGTCGGGAGGTACGGTATTCTGGATGCTGCGCCCGGGCAGGCGCAAATCCGATAAATCTTCGTTAAAAACTTCTTTGTACTGTTTTATAAACTGGCCAACGGTGTCGGTCATAACATCGTCCATGTCAATAGCTATACTTTTTTTAGCCATAATCTATTTTGGTAGGTTGGTAAGCCTTTACGTAAACCAATCTGTTCCCGATACAATTAGTATCATTTAATTTGGAGCGGCTAACAACGTTACAGTATCCTGAAAATGTATTTGGGAATATTAACCCCTAAATTTTCTTAACTTATTTTATGTGTACGGGCAAAGTAGTGAAGAACAACTAGGTTTTAATACCAGTAATTAATGGGCTGCTCTGCGTATTTATCGTTAAAAATAAGCATAACACCCTGGTACCTAACCCGTATTAAGGTTGCCATGGAAAAAGAAGAAATATTTTTAAGCGATTGGAAGCGTATTTTAATTGGCAATGCCCCGCTTACGTTTATGCTGGAAGTAGCCTTACGCACTTTAATTATTTACCTGGTGCTGGTAGTTATTATGCGGCTGATGGGTAAACGCATGAACGCCCAATTAACCATAACTGAATTAGCCATTATGATTATGTTGGGCGGTATTGTGTCTACGCCTATGCAGGTGCCGGAGCGTGGTTTGGTGCCGGGTATTATTATACTGGTGTGCGTTTTGTTTTTGCTCCGCGGCATTAACTGGCTGGCTTTTAAATATCGCCCGGTAGAATTAATAGTGCAGGGCGATGTGCTGGATTTGGTTAAGAATGGACAGTTGGTAAGAGAAAATATGGTTAAGTCCAGAATTTCCAGAGAACAGTTATTTGCCAACTTACGGTCGCAGCAAATAATGCATTTGGGCCAGGTTAAGCGGGTTTATTTAGAAGCCTGCGGTAAGTTTAGTGTTTTCCGACAGGCGCAGCCCCGGCCAGGTTTATCGGTTTTACCCGAGAAAGATGCGGCAATTCACCAGGCCGAACCACAAGATGGCCAACTGAATGCCTGTTTGCAGTGCGGCCATGTAGAGCCTAAAGCAAATACAGCTAACCAGATTTGCCCTAATTGTAGCTGTCCGGATTGGACTTACGCCGTTAAATAAATATCAACCAAAAGTACTTTTACACGGAAGCATGAAGCCGGAAGAAATAAACCTGAATGATTGGATGCGCATAATACTGGGCGAAGTACCGCCTAGCTTTTTACTGGAAGTAATTATTCGGGTAACATTTATATTTTTTCTGTTACTACTGGCTATGCGGCTGATGGGCAACCGAATGGGCACCATGCTTACGCGCAACGAGATGATTGCTTTGGTATCGTTAGCAGCAGCCAACGGCGTAGCTTTAGCCTCGCCGGACCGCGGCTTATTACCTGTTGTTATTATTGCCCTGATTGTGATAGCTTTTCAGCGGTTTATTTCCCGGCGCGCTACGCAAAATAAGAAATTTGAAAGTCTGGTGCTCGATGATATGAATACCTTGGTGAAAGACGGCTATATGTTGTTAGATCGCATGGAAAAAACCCGTTTAACCCGGGAACGGTTACTGGCCGAATTCCGGGGCGAAGGCATTGATAATTTAGGCAGAGTGCAAAGGGCTTACCTGGAGGCCAGCGGCGAATTTACCATTATTCAGTTTCCGGATACAAAAACCGGCTTATCGGTGCTGCCCGATTTTGACCAGGAATATAAGCAGGAACAGCAAAAAGCCGATGGCTGCTTTGCTTGTGCCAGTTGTGGTAACCTGACTAAAAACAACGCCAAACCCAATACACCCTGCGACCGTTGCCAGCACCAGGAGTGGGAAGAAGCCGTAGTGAGTTAAGCCACTGGTATTTAATTAAAATTATTCCTGAACTTTAAATATTACCGGGTAGATAGCTGCGCGCTGGTGCTACCCACTGCCCCCGCAGGTGTGGTTCCTTCCAGCATAATTTTTAAACCTTTTACCTGGTCGGCGTTGTAGAAACTTACCGTGGCTTTGCCGGTAGCATCGGTTTTTACGCTGGGGTTCCAGTAAACGGTGGCGCGTAAATCGGGTAAATTGTGAGCTTCCTGGGCAACATTGTACCGGGGCGCAAAAAAATCGCGTGCTTTGTAATACCCAACCATTTTGCCCGTAGTAGTGCCAGAACTAGGCCGCGAAGAAGTTATGCCGCCCCCTCGTTTGGTAAAAACTGCAATTACACCATTGCTGCCCCGCGAACCATAGATAGCAGCTGAAGGCCCTTTTAATATTTCAATGGTTTCTACATCCGTTGGGCTAATACTATTAATCAGGTCTACATCCACGGGCATCTCATCGAGTAAAAACAAGGGTTCGCCGCCACCTCTAATCGAAACCCGCATATCCATACCGCCGCCCATAACTTGTACCCCGGCTACCCGGCCCTGGATGGCTTGCAATACGCTGGAGTAGGTGGCATTTTGGTCGGTCATTTTAATTACGTTATCGGCGGCACCATAAATACGGGTTCTTTCGGGCGCTTCGAGCCGTTTAGCGGTTACCTGCACTTCTTTTAACACCCGTTCGCCGTTTTTAAACGTGTAAGTATCGTTTATTTTCTGTTGATTTTTCATTTTCTGGATGTAAGCAGCCGTTAATACAGAATTATTGTCGGCGGGAGGTACCGGGCTGAGAAATTGCAGGGGCGGTGCTTCAAATTTATCGAGGTTAACTGTGGTATTCAGTTTGCCTTTTTCGTTTTTGGCCTGCACAAAAAGTGTACGCACGCTGTCGAAGTCTAAACCGCCAACGGCAAAGCGGCCAGCCGCATCGGTTTGCGTCTGGATTATAAAACCTTGCCGGCCGGAGCTTACCAACAAAACCTCGGCGTTAGATAAAGGTTTATTTACCAGTAACCGGTTAACTTGGCCGCTAACAATAATGCCTTGTTCCGGAATAAATTTCAGGGCGGGGTAAGTTTCAGTTAAAACTTCTTTCCAGGCAAACCGCCGCCAGCCCTGCGTTAGCATTAAATTATCCAGGTCTTGCCAGGCATTGGTATTTTTCGGATCAAAATAATAAGCGGGTTGTTCAATATTGCCCGGCAGGTCTGAGCTGAGTAAAAGATACGTTAATAAGTTACCGCTTTCGTTTTTACCGGGTAAAGCTGCATCGGTAACGGCCAGCGAAAATTCGCCGGCTACCGGGGCACCGGTCGGATCGGTAGCGGTAATATTTAGTTGTACCTGCTCGCGGGCTTTATATTGGTTTTTATCTGGTTGAATACTTAAGTTTAAAGTTTGCTTAGGCCGGACAAAAATCAACCTTTCGTTCAGAGGCTCCTGCGTGGTTGCATCAAACAAGGTAAGCTGGGCAATACCTGGTCCGGGCACCTGACTGGCCGGGATCGGGAAAACTACATCTTTTTTACTTAGTTTTACGCTGGCCGTATAAAAAATAGCGCCGCGCATTTGGGCCACCAAAACCAAAGTTTTGGTACTAAGCGGTTGCGTTGCGGCTTGGGTAACTGCTACGCGTAAATCGCCGGATGCGAAATTAATTACCTGCATTACCAAACCACTTGGCTGTACCTCCGGGAAAGGAACTAATAAGCTACGCCCACTGGCGGTTTTAACGCGCGCGGTTAAGGTTTGTGCTTTATCGGGTATAAAAACAAAATGCCCCATACCCAAGTGGCTACTTTTAAAAGTGGTTAATTCTTTGCCGCTAGCATCCAGAACGCTACCAGATATATCTTCGCCGAGGCCAAACTGGTTCAGGGCTTTAAAGCCAATGCGGGTGGTTACGCCAGCTACAAGGTTTCCACCTTCCGGGAAAAACTGTACATCAAAATCTGGTTTTTGCGGTGTTGCATTTAGCTGCGCCGTTTTGGTCCGCGCCAACCGGGCTTTAATGGCGGGTGCGGTATAACTGCGGTCGTTGTAAATATTCAGGCTGCGCCGGAAAAAATAAGCATCCGGAAAATTACGCATCCAGTTGGTATAGGCTCGTAGCTGGTAGGTGCCGGTTTCTAAAGAATCGGAAAGCTCAAAGTCGCCGGCGGTGGTACCATTCTCTACTTTAAGCGTATGCTTGTTTACAATTACGCCATCCGGCGAAATAAGCTCGACGTATAAATTTTTGCTAATGGCGGTAGGGGTATGGTAAATGCCGTTTACCAAATAACCTTTAAACCAGATGTCTTCGCCGGCTACATAATCTTGCTTATCCAGGTGCACATAAACTTTTTCCGGGAATCGCATGTGAATATATTTTTCGAGTTTTTGGGTGATAGGGCTGGTAATTCCATCGTCGGTAAACCGGAAAGCTGCTAGAATAAAACCCGCTACCAACGCTAGGCTACCACATGCTATTACTGATACATTATACTTTTTTGCCTGGGCCATATAGGAGAAATAATGGGTTAGCCGCTGCTGCATAATATTGTACAGCACTGCCGTTAAATTTATTAATTTATTAGCAGGGTGGCTGCGTGTTTTACTTATTTATTGTGCTTTACCCAGCCTCGGCTTTTAGGCCTGGAACTCAATATTTCAAGACTATGGTATTCGTAAGAAATATTGCCTGGTAAGCTGATTTGCCAGATTATTATTGCTGATAAAATATCAACCTATAAAATATTAACCAGACCGGCGCAAGCGTAACATAAGCAATAGAAAAAGGCTGGGTAAACCTATCCAAAGGGCTTCGCTGCCTAACACGGCTAAACCTTCCGGACTAAAGAACCGGCCTATACCAATCGGCGAAACCTGAATGGGCCGGACCGGGAAAAAATAACGTTGGTTATGGAAAGGCGCAAAAAGAGCCACGCCTAAACCACCGTTGGTAAAAGCATCTAAAATAGCGTGCCCCGCCGTGGTTAAAAAGAAATAAATTACCAGCAACCACCACGCCCGGCTCCTGACTTTTACTTCTCTAAAGAATAACCAGGTAACCAGCAAGGCCAGCCCTAAAGCAAAAGCAAACGAGTGCGTTATACCTCGGTGCCCTAATACATGCTCGTAAGGAATGCCTAATTTAAAAGCCAGTACATCGGCATCGGGCAGTATTGCACAAGCCATGCCTAAAAGCCAGAAGCGTAGCGGCTGTTTTTTTACGGGTAAAACTTTGCCCAATGCTACTGCAGCCAGGGCGTGTCCGAAGGCGGAGGCCATATATAAATAATAATTAAATTTTACCCAAAAAATTACCGCTAAAACAAAGCAGGATAAGTTTTAAAACAGTTTGCTGCCCGGCTCCGGAAAGGCTTTTAGGCTGTTTCTGTAAGTCCCGAATAGTAGTTTAGCAGGTTTCGCGAAACATAATAATAAACTAGCTGCATCCCGACAACAAATATTTACAAATTAAGTAAATGTACTACTTTGCTCATCGTGCCCTAGCCTTTCCTGGGCCAAATATGCGGTTAGTTGCCTGGCCCCATTTACAAGAGCAATATAAATTATTTTACATTATTTAAACTGACCCCTTATTATTTTGATAAATATTTTATGGAGCAAGATGAAAAGCAACAAGTAGAAGCCGAAAATTATTATCGCGATGTATTGACCCTGCTTAACCAAAATAATTTACAATATTTGGTAGGCGGCGGCTTGGCCTTTCGTCAGTATTCCGGCATTGTGCGCGACTTAAAAGATTTGGATTTGTTTTGTAAAGCCGGCGAATACCCCCGTATTCTGAAACTCTTTTCGGAAAATGGTTATGAAACAGAACTTACCGACGTACGCTGGCTGGCCAAACTGTACCGCAACGGCATGTACATCGATTTAATATTTAATACCGTAAATAATATTTGCTCAGTAGACGATAGTTGGTTCGATAACGCCGTGGCCGGGGAAGCTTACGGTGTGCCCGTGCGCTTTATTCCGGCCGAGGAATTGCTGTGGTGTAAAGTTTACGTGCAAAACCGGGAACGCTACGATGGAGCCGATGTAAATCATATTATTTTGCGCTACGGCCATCAGTTAGACTGGAAACGCATTTGGTCGCGGCTAGAGCAGCACTGGCACTTGCTGCTGGCGCAGGTTTTATTGTTTCAGTTTGTGTACCCCACCGAGCGCGATATTATACCCAAATGGTTATTCGATCAGTTAATAGAACTGGCCAAAACACAATACGATATGCCATTGCCAATTGAGAAAGTGTGCCTGGGACCTATTATAGACCAAACGCAGTACCGCACCGATATTACCGATTGGGAGTATAAAGTAATTACCATCAAGACAATCTAACATTATGGAAATAATTGAAGGCGGAAACCAGCCCAAAAAGATCCGGATTGCCGCAGTGGGCGATATTCATGTAAAAGAGAACGACCACGGCAAATGGACTGATTATTTTAAGAATGTATCGCGCGAGGCCGATATTTTAGTTTTAGCTGGTGACTTAACCGATACCGGCCATTTAAACGAAGCCGAAATATTAAAAGAAGAACTAAAAGCCTGTGCTATACCCATTGTAGCGGTATTGGGCAACCACGATTTTGAACGTGATCAGCAGAAAACCATTAAAAAAATGCTTGAAAGCGATCAGGTTCATATTTTGGATGGCGAAGCCGTAGTTATAAATAATGTTGGTTTTGCGGGCATTAAAGGTTTTGGTGGTGGTTTTGGGCGGTATATGCTTTCTATGTTTGGTGAGCAAATGTTTAAATCTTTTGTGCAGGAAGCCGTAGACGAAGCCCTGAAGCTAGACCGGGCCCTGGCCCACCTGGAAAACCACTACGACGAGGATATGAAGAAAGTAGTAGTTATGCATTACGCGCCCATACAAGAAACCATTGAAGGCGAACCTCACGAAATCTGGCCTTTTATGGGTTCGTCGCGGTTGGTAGAGCCTATAAACCGGCGAAAAGTAGAAGCGGTTTTTCATGGACATGCGCACGTGGGTACGTTAGAAGGCAAAACCTCAGCCGGGGTAAAAGTTTACAATGTAGCTAAGCCCATTTTGCAGAAAGTGCATCAGTTGCAGCACTATATTTTTGAAGTGTGAGCTTTAAAAATAAATACCGGCAAAGATGACTACTTTATAGGAAGAACGCAGACTTAATAATTTCTTAAAGGGCATGTTAAAAGTTGCCGGTAAGGTAGTTTAAAAAAGAAAAGGCGGGAAATATTCCCGCCCCTTGCTTATATATGTGGTATGAAATCAATTGCCGCTGATTGCGTGCTGCATCATTTGGGTTTGCACATCAATACCCAAACCCATCGCTACACCTATGCCTAGAGAAATATCGGCTCTAAAGAAATGACACAATTGACGGTTAATAATTAAAGCCCGTTTTTCGCCGCTGATGCCGCTCATGGCGCCTACAATATTTTTAACCGTGGCTTTCTTTTCGTCTTCGGTCATTAATCTAAATAAATCGCCGGGTTGGGTGTAATGGTCGTTTTCGCCTTCGCCGTTTCTATCGAACCAACCCGAAATAGACGTGCCTAAATCCTGCGCCGGTTCTTTGTATTTCTCGTCGGGGTAAATGCCATCGAAGCTGTTCGGGAAATAATTGGGCGCACTGCCGCCGTTGCCGTCGTAGCGCATGGCGCCATCGCGCTGGTAATTATTAACGGCGTACGGGCAGCGATTTACCGGTAATTGCTCGTAGTTGGCACCAATCCGGTGGCGTTGCGCATCGGGGTACGATAAAATGCGGCCTTGCAACATGCGGTCCGGCGAATAACCAATGCCATCTACCACGTGGGCCGGGGCAAAAGCCGATTGCTCTACATCGGCAAAATAATTATTCGGAATGCGGTTCAGTTCCAGAATACCCACATCAATCAGCGGATAATCTTTCTGCGACCAAACTTTGGTTAAGTCAAACGGATTCCATTTATAGGTTTTCGATTCTTCTTCCGTCATGACTTGGATTTTTAACGCCCACTGCGGGTAATCGCCGCGGTCGATGGCTTCTACTAAATCGCGCTGCGCAAAATCCGGGTCGATGCCTTTCATTTTGCCGGCTTCTTCGTCCGAGAAATTCTTAATGCCCTGCAAAGTTTTAAAATGAAATTTCACGAAGAAACGCTCGTTTTCGGCGTTAATAAACGAGAAGGTATGCGAGCCGAAACCGTGCATGTGGCGGTAACCGTAAGGCGTGCCGCGGTCGCTCATTAATATCATTACCTGGTGCAAGCTTTCGGGGTTCAGGCTCCAGAAATCCCACATCATGGTTGCGCTTTTGGTATGCGTGCGCGGGTCGCGTTTTTGGGTATGAATAAAATCGGGGAATTTCTTGGGGTCTTTAATAAAGAATACCGGCGTGTTGTTGCCTACTAAATCCCAGTTGCCGTCTTCGGTATAAAACTTAATCGCAGAGCCGCGCGGGTCGCGTTCGGTATCGGCCGAGCCATTTTCGCCGCCAACCGTAGAAAAGCGCAGGAATAAAGGTGTTTCTTTGCCAATTTGGTTAAATATTTTGGCACGGGTATATTTGGTAATATCGTGGGTAACCGTGAATT
>NZ_JBMQUD010000064.1:0-4455 GCF_057359045.1 Adhaeribacter sp. | reverse complement strand
GTCGAGTCGATAGAAGTGCTGAAAGATGCTTCTGCGGCGGCTATTTACGGTTCCCGGGGTTCGGGTGGGGTTATTATTATCACCACTAAAAAAGGAAAATCCGGTAAACCGCAATTAAACTTAAATGTATACACGGGGGTAGGGCACGCGCAGGGCCACAACGATTGGATTAGCGGTCAGGAGTTTTACGATTATGTAGCGCGTTACCAGAACCGCGAATTTGCCTGGGCCGGTGGCGATACCTCTATACCTTTGTGGGGTGACCCGCGCCGGCCGGCCGCTTACCAGGTAAACCCGGTTATTAAAGAAGGTAATACCATTTGGGAAGATGTGTTGCTAAATCCGGCCCCCATTCAGAACTACAACCTGTCGGTTTCGGGCGGTACCGACAATGCCAAATATTACGTGTCGGGTAGTTACAAAGACGAAAAAGGCACTTTAATCAATACTGGGTACACCAATTATTCGCTCCGGGCCAATGTAGATTTAAAAATTACCCCGGTGGTAAATGCCGGGTTTATGCTCAATCCTAATTTTACTTACCGGCGTACTTCTCCGCTATCCATGGAGGCCATTGTAAAAACGTCACCGTTTGTATCCGCCAATCGTAACCCCAACGGGCTTTATCCCAAACCTTTAGATTACTGGGGTACTTCGGTTTCGGCCCAGGTTAGCCCGCTGGCTTCTTTAGAAGGTACCAAGAATATTAGCAACGCCATGAATAATATTGGCGAGATGTACCTGGGTTTTAATATTCTGGAGGGCTTAACTTTCCGGACCTCGCTGGGTACGAATATTACATTTATCACCGCCGAAAATTATTCGGCGCCTTGGGCCAATTCTAATGGTTTAAGTACCGGCTCTGCCTCCGATACCCGCAATATTAATATTATCAACGAGAATGTATTTAGCTATAACAAAACCTTTAAGGAGGTGCACAGTCTCAGTGCTATCCTGGGCGGTTCTTACCAGAAAGCATCGGCCCGGTTAGCTACCATGGGTGTTTTGGCGGGCAGTTTTGGCAACGAAACCATTCAAACCCTGAACAATGCGGTAATCTCGCCTACCACTACCCGTACTACAAAATCGCAGTGGGGCCTGGTGTCTTATTTCAGCCGGATAAATTACGGGTTTAAAGATAAATATTTGTTCTCCGCCTCTTTCCGGACCGATGGTAGCTCGCGTTTTGGCCCCAACAACAAATGGGGTAATTTCCCCTCGGCTTCGGCGGCCTGGCGGGTTTCCCAGGAAAATTTTATGCAGGCCATACCGCTTATCAGCGATTTGAAACTGCGGGCCAGTTACGGGGTAACCGGTAACTTTAACATTGGCGATTTTGCTTACCTGGGCGGTATCAGCGATGTGTATTATTCGTCGAACGGGGTGCTTACCAAAGGCCAGGCCCAAACCAATATTGGTAACCGGGAACTTAAGTGGGAAAAAACCAAAAGCTACGATTTAGCCCTGGAATTAGGCTTGTTTAACAGCCGCTTAAATTTTGTGCTGGATTATTACGATAAAAAAACCACCGATTTATTGTACAACGTTTCTACGCCTTCTATTTCGGGCTTTACCGATGCGCTGGTAAATATTGGTAATATTCGGAACCACGGCGTTGAACTGGAGGTAAACACCCGCAATTTAATTGGTGCCTTTAAATGGGAAACTGCCTTTAACCTTACCCGCAACCGCAATGAAGTAGTAAGCCTGGGCGGGGTAAATGAGGTAATTAATACGCACACCCGCGGCATGAGCTGGTTATTACGCGTAGGCGAACCCATGTTTTCTTTCTACGGGTACAAAGCCATTGGCGTACTGCAAAATGTCGACGAAATAGCGACTACCCCGGTACTGGCGGGTTCTAAACCCGGTCATACCAAGTTTCAGGATACCAACAACGACGGTAAAATAACGCCGGCCGACCGCGTAATTCTGGGTAATTTTCAGCCTAAAATTTATTTAGGCCTGAACAATAATTTTTCTTACAAAAACTTCGACTTAAGTGTAATTATGCAGGCTTCGGTAGGGGCCAAAATGTATAACCTCGAAAACCTGTATTACCAGGGTGCTACGGTAAGCGCCATCCGGCGGTCGTTGGTCGAAAACCAGTGGTGGTCGGAAGCTGAGCCCGGTAATGGCAAAGAACCAGCTACTGCCCTTAGCGCTCTGGCTTACTTATCTAACAGCGATTTTTACCTCGAAGATGCCTCTTTCCTGGCTATCCGGAACCTGAACCTGGGGTATACTTTGCCCGCTACTTTTTCCCAGAAGCTGCGCCTGAATAATCTACGCGTGTATTCTTCTATCAGCAATCTGCTCATGGTCACGAAGAAAGGTTTTCATGGGTACAACCCCGAAGGATATACAGGCGGCGAAATCAACAACATAGGCAGTATGCCGGGCTTTAACAATGGCGCCGAGCCTATTCTGCGAACCATTGCCTTTGGTCTTAATACTAACTTCTAAGCTTGCCTGACATGAAAAGAAATAAATCTTTAAAAGTTTCCTTGCTGTTCCTGCTGTTGGGCCTGGGAGCTTGCCACGACGATTTTATAGAATTAACCCCGCAATCGGTACTGACCGAAACGGATTTTTACCAGACCGCGCAGGATATGGAAGGCGCCGTAGTGGGCGTATACAGCCGCTACCAGGCTCGTTTGCCCCGCGATTGGGCCATCCTAGAAATGGCTACCGATAATATGCATACCACCGGTTACTTTAATATTGGCGGTTTGCCCGAAATTAACAACCTGGCGTTTACCTCCGAGAACCCATTGTTTGCCAGCTTCTGGTCCGATACCTACAATGCCATTTTCCGGGCCAATACGGTGCTGGCCAACATAGATAGACCTACCAATTACAGAGCCAACCAAAAAGAGCAATTAACCGGCGAAGCCAAATTAATGCGGGCGCTGCTTTATTTTGATTTGGTGCGTATGTTTGGCGGCGTGCCCAGAGTAACTACGCCCCTGGCTACTATAGACGAATATAGAACCGTAGCCAAAGCTACCGAAGAAGAAATATACACCCAGGTTATTACCGATTTAAAAGAAGCTATTGAGTTATTGCCTGGTAAGGCCGATATGCCCAAAGGCCGGGCGACCAAAGGGGCAGCAATAGCCTTGCTGGGCAAAGTATACGTATTCCGGCAAGACTGGAACAACGCCAAAACGTACCTCGATATGGTACCCGGTTTGGGTTACCAGTTGTTACCCGATTTTGCCACGCTCTGGAAACTCGAAAACGAAGACAACAACGAAGTAATTTTCTCCATTAAATATACCGATGGTACCAACGGGCAGCCCATGTCCAGCGATTTTCTGCCGTACTTTGGTGTAACGAATATTGTGCCGCGCGGCAACGAGAGTGCCTTCCCGTCGTGGGATTTACATAAACTCTACGAAACCAACGATACCCGCAAAGCTGCCACCATCGCCGAGTTTTATAAATCGCCGGATGCGCCGGCCAATTCGCCGCTGGTTTGGAAACCATACGTAAATAAATACGCGGTAAAGCATACCCAAAATTCTTCGGGTCTGGATTTGCCGGTAATACGGTACGCCGATGTTATTTTACTCCGGGCCGAAGTGCTTTACCGGCTTAACCAACCCGATGCGGCTTTAACCGAACTGAACCGTATCCGCGAGCGGGCCTTTGGCAACACTTCTAAAAATTACACCTTAGCCGACATCTCAACGCCCGAGGCATTTACTGATAAATTGTTGCTGGAACGCCGCCTGGAGTTTGCTTTTGAAAATCAGCGTTGGTTTGATTTGGTACGAACCAATCGCTTCCAGACCGAACTGGCCGAAGTAGAAACCGATTACAATTACGACACCAAAACCGCCATGAAAGTGAATTTGCAAACGCAGGCCTATTATAAATATTTCCCGATACCAAACCGGGAAATTGAACAGGCTAGAACGGGTGTTTTGGTGCAAAACGACGGCTATAATTAACCGGCTTCCACCCAAAAGGAAGTAAGTTTTAACGCTGCCGGATCTATTTTCGGGGCAAAATATAACCAAAGTTGATCTCCTTTTTAGGGGTTAGGAGATGGCAAACCATAATGCGTAACTTCTGGAAATATTGTTAAAGCTTACTTCCTTTTGGGTGTAGCCGCTTATGCTTTCGGGTTGTTTTTAGTGGGCAATACATTTTGCCGCCTCCGATATGTTCTATTACTGCCAAATTACAGTACCAAGTTTAAATGATTGCCATGCCTTTTTAACTCTCAATTCAATTTATACGCCTAAACCATAATCTATGAAAATTATTTACAAATTATTTCCGGCCGAACCTGCCAGATCCTTTTCCTCTAGAAAATGCTTGCTGGTTCTGCCCCTAACCTGTTTTCTGCTGATATGGCTGGTATTACCGGTTAAAGTTAGCGCGCAGCAGTCGGGCTTGGCGGTTAGCGGCAAAGTAACCGATGCGGGTACCGGCGAAGCTTTG
>NZ_JBMQUD010000063.1:0-21253 GCF_057359045.1 Adhaeribacter sp. | reverse complement strand
GCCTTATAACGGCACTCTGGCCGGTACTTCTGCTACCTGACAAACTTTATTTCAACCTTATGGTATTGAATTTACCACCCTCTCTTACGGCGCCTGGCACGACCTGCGTAACGTAGATGTTTTAATTGGTATCAGAAGCTTCGACGAGCAACCCCACAACACCAAACCCCCCACCAAGCTGTTTAGCGCCTGGCACGCCAATATTCCTTTTATCGGGGGGCACGACTCGGCTTTTAAGCAAGTGGGTAATCCGGGCAAGGATTATTTGCTGGCTGGTAGCCCCCAAGAGGTTGTCGCCGCCGTACTTAAATTACGCGACGAACCGCAATATTATGATAACTTGGTTAAAAATGGAGCCCAAAAAGCTGCTTTGTATACTGAGCAAACCATTGCCGATGTTTGGGTAAAAGTGCTGACTGGAGAAATATTGAGCCGCTACCAGCAATGGGAGAGTAGACCCTTTTACGAAAGCGTACGTTATACCACTTTATTAAATCTGGGACTGGTTCAGCATACCTTGAAACAGTGGGCTAAGAAAATTTTTCGGAAGCGGAGAATACAATAAATTTTAATTTTTAAGTTATAAGAGTAAAAAAGAGCTAATAACTAGAGGTAATTCTTTAACAATTGTAAATTTGCAGGCATTTACTGCTTATACATCAATTTATAGTTCTTTTTGAAAAGTTTGGTAATGGTGCAAGAACAAAAAAATATAGTACACTTGGCATTGGCTTTTGATCAAAATTTTCTAACGCCATTTTATGTATTACTTACCTCTATTTTCCAGAACAACCCCCAGAATAAAATAATATTTCATACCATTGCTGCCGGCGTAAGCCAAACCGAGAAAGACCGCATACAAGCGTTTGTACAGCAGCATAATAGCGAAATTATTTTTTACCAAATAGACCAAAAGCTAGTAGAAAGATTTGTTTTACCCGAGCACATCCATTTTTCGGCGGCCACTTATTACCGGTTGTTTTTTCCGGAATTAGTACCGGCCAGCATCGGGAAATTATTGTATATCGACACGGATATAATTGTAATCGGCGATTTAGCCGAACTCTATAACCAGGATATCCGGAAAGTACCGGCCGCCGCTGTTGTAGACCATAAAATACCCAGTAGGCCCGATTTAGGTATTTATACCAAAGGTACTTACTTTAATGCCGGGGTTTTGCTAATTAATCTGGCGCTTTGGAACGAGCAGAAAATTTCAGAAAAAGCAATTCAGTTTTTAGGCGATTTTCCCGAGAAAATATTGCTGGCCGATCAGGATGCGTTAAACGCGGTATTACTAAATAACTGGCAAGAAGTAAGTAATAAGTTTAATGTTACTTTTTACGATATGCCGGAATATTTGCCCAAGAAAAAGTTTAAAGACTTTTTAAAAGACAAGGTAGTTATTCATTATACCACGCAAAATAAGCCCTGGATGCTTTCCTGCACCAACCGGCTGCGTTTTTTATACCAGCATTATTTAAAATTATCGCCGCACGCCGATAAAGAAAAATATACCGATTTAAAGTCTGGTACCAAGCTGGTTTTAAGATTGCTACGCATCAGAACCAAAGAATTTTTAATCGATAATACCCAAATA
The DNA here is from genome assembly GCF_057359045.1 of Adhaeribacter sp. NCBI lineage: Bacteria > Pseudomonadati > Bacteroidota > Cytophagia > Cytophagales > Hymenobacteraceae > Adhaeribacter > Adhaeribacter sp. The sequence continues at coordinate 19,653 of NZ_JBMQUD010000063.1, read as the reverse complement.
TTTAAGTTTTTAGGTAAGAATACTTCTGTTCCTGAAAAATCAGTTATTTAAAATGGTGTATAACTTTGTAATTGACTATTCAGATGCCGATATAGCCGATTTTACTAAAATCGACTCTTTGGCCGGAGTAGTTCAGGAAAATACCCCCCTGGGAGCCCGTATTTTTGCTAAAGGCGATTTATCGTGGTGCCTGCAAACCTATATCAATCTTTCCAAATCTACAGATCTGGCGGTTAAGTGTTCAAACCGGTTGGCCGATGATTGTATCAATATTATTCATTCTGATTCGCTGCTTAATTTAAAAGGCAAAAATACCCATTTTATTGTTTGCGTACAGGCCGACCATGCCCGGCGCAATTGGTCGCATTACCACATTGTGCAGAATAAAAACCAGGTTTTAGCCAATACTTCTTACATTCCGCACTGGCTGCAGCCGGGTATCATAAAGCGCAATCTTGCCAGAAATGGGGTAAAAAGAGTAGCTTATGCCGGCCAAACCTACAATAAAAACCTGGCTGGTTCCGAAGATGATTGGCAAAAACTGCTGGAACCCCACGGCATTGAATTTGTAGCGTTAGCCAACGATTCGTGGCACGACTTAAGCGAGGTAGATTTGTTAATTGGTATCCGGAGCTTTGATGCTAACCCCCATAACCGTAAGCCGCCCAGTAAATTATTTAATGCCTGGCACGCCGAAATACCTTTTATTGGTGGTAACGATTCGGCGTACCAGCAAGTGGGTACGCCCGGCGTAGATTATTTGGCGGCCACTACTTTGCCCGCCGCTATAGATGCCATTTTGCAGTTGCAAAAAGACCCGGCTTTGTACCAGAAGTTGGTACAGAACGGGCGGGAAAAAGCTTGTTTATACAACGAAACATCTATTACTAAAATTTGGGTAGATGTTTTAACCGGGCCGGTTATAGAGCGCTACCAGCAATGGAAAGCCAACCCCTTTGTAGAGCAAACCCGGTTTAAGACTTTATTAAATGTGAGCAATCTGGAATACGATTTAAAACAATTTGTAAAGAAAATGCTGGGGGCCAAAAAGCATCAGGCGCTTGTGAATTTATACGGGTTAATGTACCTGGGTTTACTTACTTAGCAGTTAGAGTAATAACCAACAATAATATTTGCCAGCGGTTTTTGTTTTTAGTAAATAGGTAACAAGGGCGATAGCGGCAACATTTTAATAAAGACTTTACGCACATTCAAAAACAGAAGCCCGGTACTTAACAAGTACCGGGCTTTTGTTTTTGAATGTCGGTTTAATTTTTAAAATAAGGTTTAAGCGGCGTAGGGCCGGTAATGTTTTTTTAGTTCGCGGTATTTTAAATACGTTTCGGTAGAAACCGGTTTCCGTTCTTTAAAAGCCAGTTTTAAACCATCCAGAAAACCATAAATAACGCCACGGGTTTTTTGGTAAGGTCTTTTAATTTTAAAGCCGTACAAAGAACATTTAATAGCACTGCCAATTAACTGAAGCGGTAAATATTTTAAAGGCACATTAAAAATAGCAAACAGCATTAAATTACGGCTACCGTAAAAATCCATGCGGTCCCAGCTTCTCTTCGGCGATTCGTAGTGGTGAATGGCGGCACCTTTGCCTAGAAATACCGGATAACCTAACTCCAGTAACCGGATACAATAATCTTCTTCTTCGCCCTGGTGAAAAAATGATGCCCGGAAGCCGCCTACTTTTAAAAAAATATCACGTTTTACGATAAAGGAACAACCTTTAAAGGTGTGCGATTGCCAAAGGCCTTCAGACGGGGCCACGTCGTGCACTTCCGAAGATAAATTGGCATCTATGTAGGGCCAGGCTACGGCAGCACAATTGGTCGAGACGCAGAACTCAGCTATTTGGTATAAAATAGTGGGTTGTTCCAATACACAATCATCGTCGATAGATAAAACGTAAGGTGTTTTAGCCATTTCTACGGCTTCGTTCCGCCGCACAATATAACCGGCCGATTCTTTATAAGAATGTAAAATTACCTCCGGAAATAAGGTTTTAACGTTTTCGTAAGTGCCATCGTCAGAGTTATCGTCTAACACCAAAACCTGGTGTTTTAGCGTTTGGTTTCTGAGGCTAAACAAGGCTTTTTGCAAATCGGGCCAACGATTTTTAGTAGATATGATTACAGTGATTAAGTCTTCTAACGGTTGGTTAGAAACAATAGAATCTTGGGTATTCATAATTATCTATAATTACGACTTATATCTTTAACAGATTGTTAATTTAAAAAACAAGAAAACTAATCGTGGAAATTTATTGCCCTGAAAACTTCACCAAAGTTGGGTTATTTGGCTTCCAAATTAATCTGCATTGTTCGTTTTAGCCTTTGCTTGTCTGGTTTAAAATATCGGGAACGAAACAACTCAGTTTCTCAGTTCGCTTTAACTGTTTTCTGGGGAGGAAGGTTACAATTATTTCGCTTTTTTCTTAACTCTTTCCACCTCGGTTCCGTTTAAAGCGTGTAAATATTAGTAAAATAAGATATTATTTTTCAATTATTCAACTTAGACCAGAAAATATATGAGAATTTAAAAGTAATCTGCTTTAATCCGGTAAATTTTAAATATTAACTTATTGTCTTCTATTTAAGTTAAAGCGTTTGCTCTTTTAAAAATTAGTTTAGTTTAAATATGTTTACCGATTTTTAATTTTTTTATCCTGATTATTCCGTTTGCTCAAAATAAAAAACCTGACCTTTAATAAAGAAGTACATTGCTACCGAATAGGTTAATTATATCCATACCCAATTAATTTTTCTCTTTAACTTTAATGTTGCCCCAGTACAGGCAATATTTAAAATATACCTTTATACATATATTCTGCTGAAGTGAAAGAAAAAATGAGTAAACTTACAGTTTGGATATATAGCCAAACTGCGGAGCAAAATATATTAAGCAGTTGCCAAAAGTATATTGGTACAACCTAGCCTTTAAATATTTTTAAAACCCAGCTCTTAAATAGATTATCGCACATAAATGAAAGTTGCTTTTATTACGCCTTCCGTTTCCAGGAGCTCAGGCGGAATTTTTGAAGTAGAACTTGCTCTGGCAAAATCGCTTACAAATATTAGTTGTGAAGTACAGGTATACGGGCAACAAGACGAAAATACCCAATTCGATTTGCCTAAATGGGGTACCATTAAAGTAGATACTTACCCTGCTCTTGGTCCGCATGCTTTTCGTTATTCGCCGGCTTTGAGCCAGGCTTTAAAACAAAGCAGTTGCGATATCGCGCATTTACAGGTTATCTGGATGTATACATCGGTGGCTACAAACAACTGGAGCAAAACCGGTAAGCCTTATCTGGTAACCATCCACGGCATGTTAGAACCTTGGGCTCTGCAAAATGCCCGCTGGAAAAAAAAGTTGGTAGCCTTACTGTACGAAAATAAATGCTTGCACAATGCCACCTGCATCCATGCCCACACACACAAAGAGTACCTCGATATCCGGCAGTACGGCTTAAAAAATCCGGTTTGTATTATACCCAATGGGGTAGATTTGCCTGATTTAAATAATGCTGTTCCTAAGCCAGCCTGGCACCATTTTACCAACGGCCGCAAAGTGCTTTTATTTATTAGCCGGTTACATCCTAAAAAAGGAATCGAGAATTTACTGGCGGCATGGGGCCAGGCCGGCGCTGAGAAAAAAGATTGGTGTTTGGTAATTGCGGGTTGGGGCGACGAAGATTATTCGCAATCTTTGGTTGATAAAGCTAAAAGTTTAGGGTTGGAGCAAGACGTATTATTTGCCGGACCGCAGTTTGAAGAAGAGAAGCACCGCACCTTCAGGCACGCCGATGCCTTTATTTTGCCGTCTTTTAGCGAAGGTTTGCCCATGGCGGTATTAGAAGCTTGGTCATACCAGATGCCGGTACTAATTACGCCCGCCTGTAATGTTCCGGAAGGTTACGAGCGACAGGCCGCCATTAAAATAGAACCTAACCCCAGTGGTGTTGGTGCGGGTTTAAACCAGTTGTTTCAGTTATCTGACAATGACCGGAAAAATATGGGTCAGCGTGGTTACCAGTTGGTAACCGAAAAGTTTACCTGGGATAAAATTGCTTACCAAATGGACCTCGTGTACAAATGGTTGGTAAACAAAACCAAGCACCCCGATACCGTTTTATTCGATTAAATAATAAAGGAAAAGTAAGAGGGGGTAAGCAATTACCAAATTTCAATTACATAATTTATGAATTACCCGTTTACCATTATCATACTTACTTACAACGAAGAAGTAAATTTGCCGGTTTGCCTGGCCAGTTTGGCGGGCATTAATGCCCCGATTTTTGTGGTAGATTCCGGTTCTAAAGATGGTACCCTGGCGTTACTGGAGCAGCAGAATATAAGTTACTTGCAGCATCCTTTCGAAAATTATTCGCGGCAACGAAACTGGGCCCAAGCCAATAATCCGTATAATACCGAATGGGTTTTTCACCTGGATGCCGGAGAACGTTTCACGCCCGAATTGGTGCAATGGTTAAATACTAGTTTTAATCCGGCCAAAGTGGTAGATGGTTATATGTTTAGCCGCCGCACCCTATTTCTGGGCAAATGGATTAAGTACGGCGGCCATTATCCTAATTTTCACCTGCGCTTATACCGGAAGAGTAAAGGCAAATGCGAAGATAAAGTGTATGACCAGCATTTTGTAGTAGACGGCCCCACCGAAGTAGTAAAAGCCGGCACCGATATTATTGATACCGTAACCGATACTTTACAGAATTTTACGGTTGGTCATGCCCGCTGGGCCGCTTTTGAGGCCGGCGAAATTATTTCGGCCAGTACCGAGAAAGGCGATGTTAAGGCAAATTTATTTGGCACCCCCATTGAAAGAAGAAGATGGTTTAAAAGCAACGTGTTTCAGAAAACGCCCTTATTTGTACGCAGCTTCTTGTATTTCTTTTACCGCTACTTTTTTAAGCTCGGATTTTTAGACGGAAAGATGGGGCTGGTCTTCCATTTATTGCAAGGCTTTTGGTTTCGTTTTCTGATTGATGCCATGGTATTGGAAGCCAAAACCAAAAAACAGGAACAAATAAAATTACCGCCCAGGTAGCGTTTTTTACCTGAATCAGAAGAAATAATAGTTAGGCAGGTACTGCTCAGGCTAATTAAAAGAACATCAAAATAAACGACAAAGGCATTAGTGGGTGATTAAATTTAATTACCCACTACTGCCTTTATTGTTTAGGAGGTATTGTTAAAATTTGGTTAGCGATTTATTAAAAATTTCAGGAGCCAGTTAATTCCAAAACTTTTTTGTTTTACTGGTGTTTGCCGGGCAATAGCGGCTGCTTCTAACATGCCACGGCCAAACAAATCGGGGTTTAAGGTATTTACAATGCGGCGGCTAGCCTGTCCCATTTTCTCCGGATCGGCGGTGCCGTTGGTTAAGTTAAGCATAATGGTTGTGAGCGCCTCCTGGTCCTCCGGGTTTATCGCAAAGCCGTTTTCGCCGTTATGTACCAACTCCGGCACGCAACCGCAACGTTCCGAAATAACTACCGGCAAACCAGCCGCCATGGCTTCGTTTACTACCAAGCCCCATTGTTCTACCGTGCTGGCATGCACAAAAGTTTTAGCTAAACCAAAGTATATAGGTAAATCGTGGTACTGTTTAAAGCCTTCAAAATGGATGTAGGCTGTTAAACCTAACTCTTGTGTAAGCTGCAGTAATTCCTGTTTTAAAGGTCCATCGCCCAGTATAAGTAAGTGCCAGGCCTGTTTACCGGCTTTCTGGTAATACTGGTGGTAAGCCCGGATAATAAAAGCCAGGTTCTTTTTGGGAATAAACCGGCTAACAACTAAAAAAAAGTTTTCGGGTAAGCCTTTTTCCTGTTGCCATTTTTGTTTTTCAGCGCGGGCTAGATCAGCGGAGCGGGCAAAATAATCGTTGTCCACTACATCGTAGCCTAAAAATATATGGGCGGCTGGCATGCCTAATTCTTTTAAATAATTGGCATGGCGCGAACCGCCTACTAAACCGGCGGCAAATTGTTTAACAATTTTGCGCTTAATAATTTCTTTCCACCAGGTTCTGGCGTCGTCGCCGGCTGCACTCTCCGACATAACCACCGTTGGTATTTTGTTTTGCATGCTCCAGAACAAAGCACCTAGAGCCGAGCGATCGTACCAACCGTTTACTGCTACCACATCGGGTTTAATGCGGTCTAAATTTTGAGAAAGTACCGAAAACAACTCCGCCGAAGGAATTTCGCGGCTGTCCTGGTTGGCGAACAGCGTAACCCGGTTATCCAAGGCGGTGCTTTCTACTTTATCCCATTGGTATTCTTTTGTTTCTCCGGAAATTTCGACCGGAATTATATCTAAATATTTAGCTGCGGCTTCTAAACGGGCAATGTGGTAAGGGCCAAAACGGTCAAATAGTACAGCAACTTTCATTTTATAGCAGATAGTCTTGATTGTTAAATTTTAAACTGGACAAAGCGCATTGTGCTTGCCTGGTTTAGATAAAGCTAACTCCGTTTTCCGGATTTATTTAGGCAAATAATTTATGGTTTAGGTTGCTTTGGCGTAAAGAGCCGCTATCCAGAGGGCCACTAGGCTAAAAAATATACCGGGTAAAAATACCACCGTAGAGTGGGTAACTGCCAATAACGCCTGAATAATACATAAAGTGTATAGGATTTGAATGAGCAGATTGCCGGACGATAAGGATAATTGCCAAAGGTGCCGGAACAAACCGCCCAAAAAGAAAAAGAATATACAACCAAAGTAGCCAAACTGCACAAAAGAATCGGCAATACCGGTAATGGTGAGGCCAGGCGGGCGATTATACCCGTTGCGGTAAACCACTCGGCGATCGCCTATTTCCAAAGATTCTTTAAAATCGGTACCTACTAATTGGCCCGGCACATACCGGAAAACCATTTCGTTCCAGTAGCCGGCGCCAAAAGCATATTCCCCATGAAAAGAATATGCATCAAGTACATAGGCCGCTACCGATAATTCCAAGGTTTCGTTTTTATCTACTTCAAAGTAATTGATAAAGCTTTCTTTCAGATCCAGGGAAGTTAAGGCTTCCCAAGGGTCTTCCTCGGCTTTTTCGCGGTAGTCGCCAATAGCCGGAATAATTAACATGGCAAAAGTAATAATACCAATAATGGCAATCCGTGGAGGCTTAATACCTCGCTGATAAAAAGCTGTAATGGCAATGGTAAGTAAAAACAGGGCCGTAGGTTCGCGGCGACCCGCCAGAATAATAAGCTGTAAAGAAGGCAGAGCCGCGATTACAGCCAGCGCAATATTAATAAAGTTGGGTTTCCGGAAAGAGAAATATAAAAAGATGGGAAAGGCAATATAAATAACGTTAAAGAATGTAAAGTAAATGGTAACGGCCCCCGATAATTGTGTCGATAATTCTTCCTGCGCGGCTACTTCGCGGTTAATAAGCATCAGGAAAAAATAACCCATTACCAGGTATATAATGCCCATGGTTTTAAGCTTTTTCTCGTTAAGCGGTACATTTAAGATATTGCCCAGTTTAATGGCCGGGCCGGTATAATAACCTAAAACGCTCATGCCTAAACATAAAAACATCATTAAAAAAATGGGCAGCAGATTGCTGTTGGGTACCAGGTAAGGTTGGCCGGTTAAAATAATGGCCTGCGGTACTAAGAAAATAATAAAAATACCTGCAATAAAGTAGGGGTACTCAAATATTAAGCGCGGGGTAATTACTGTTTTAACAAATAAAACAATACAAAGCACTAAAAATAAATATAAAAAAACGTCACTCATATATTTTATTTGGAGCAACAAGCATAACCTTGGCTCATTAAGTCCGGTTTTGTTTGCCAACCATTGGTGGTAATATTTAAACCAATTGGGTGGTAAGTTTTTTAAAAGCAGTATGCTTTAAAATTAGATTCACAAGTTTGTTTATTCTTCTTTTTATCGGTTTTATTCTTAAACTCAATTGTAAACCGGTTATTTAATTTTTATTTTATTTCTGCCATTAAGTAATATTTAGCGGCTACTAACTGGTTCCTGACTCAGTACCGGACTGAGCAGCTTCGTAAGTTTATCGCCGTAAGCCTCCCATGTATAATGTTTTATGGCTGCTTGAGCCGCTATACCTAATTCCTGGCGGAGGTTTGCATCCTTTAAAAGTAAAGTTAAGCTGTTAACCACATCATTAACAGAGCCATAACGAATAATCAAGCCATTCTTTTTATCTTCTATAATGCTGCCGGTATTGGCGGTGGTAATAACCGCCAGTCCCATAGCCATCGACTGGTAAATAGCCAACGAACTACCTTCTAAAAAGCTGGGCAATATAGAAATATGAGCCCGTTTTAATTCTTCTACCAAATCTGATTGGTTAATAAAACCATGAAAAACTACGCTGGGCGGAGTAGCTGGGAGTTCCATTTGAACATTGCCGTAAAAATGAAGCTCGGCGTGCGGAAAAGCGGCACCAATCTTTTCCCAGGCTTGCAGTACCGTATCGGCACCTTTGCGGTAATTTACGCCGCCTACAAATGCAATTTTAATTTTATCGCCTGTATGGGGTTGCGGCTGCGGGTTACTAAATTTGTTTAAATCGGCACCATAAGGTAAAACTGCCAGTTTTTCCGGCGCCACTCCAACGGCTAAACATGAATTTTTAACAAACTCCGAACCACACAAGATTAAATCGGCTAAAGCAAGCTCTTCGGTATAAACGGGGTATAAAGGCGCATCGCCCTGGGTTAAGTTAGCCGTAAATTCCGGGTTTAATTTATAATCCTGGGCCAATATTTGTTTATACTGCGGCACCGCAATAGATAAATCCAGTACCAGGAACGCTTTATTTTTCCATTGCCGGAATACCAGCCAGCTAGACGTATCGTAACCAATACAAATTTTAGGCGGGGCATATTTCTGCAGCATCCATTCCTGAAAAATCTGGTTCCGGTGCAGGTATTCGGTTGTACCGGCTTTTTGCCCCATGGCTCGCTTTACCAATAATTTTATTTCCGGCAGGGGGTTTATATCAACAGTTTGCCCGCTTAAAGCGGCTGATCTTTTTTTAAGGTTTACGCCTATTTTGGGCGAAATTTTAAGCCAGCGGTTTACCGTTTTTTCGGTAAAATAAAGGCTGGTTACATGTTTAAAACGCTTGAAACCTCTCGCTAATTGGATCGCCTGTTCCAGGTTATGTTGTTTACCCGGGTGAAAAGATATGATTTCAGGTGTTTTCATAATTGTCGGATTTGCGCCAGCAATGGCTTACTCCCTGCAGAGGTACTATTAATGAGTTTTAGCGTGGTTCTTTTTGCAAATCGTAGCTTACCGTTTTCTTCGTTTCTTTTATCCACTTTCTGCGCAAGCGCTCTACGGGTTCATCCACGTATTTAAGCATTAAGTAACCGCCGACAATAGTTAAAACCAGGTAAACAAAGAAAAACGGCAGCCTAGATACAAAAGGCAAATCGGCAAAATAAAAATTATACGGGATACTTAATACCCAATGGAAAAGGTAAATATCGTAAGATAAATTGCCCAGCAGGCGGTCGGTAGGAGGGCTGGGTTGCTTAACATTAACGGCCAGTAAAGGAATACAAATTAAAGCCAGTACGGTATTAAACAAGCCGTGGTAATTGGTGCCCAACCACATTAACTCGCGGGTGCTGGAAAACATATTGGCTCGCAGTACCGGGTGTAAGTAGTTAATTAATATTAAAATAAAGAAAAGGACCCAGGCAATATTTATAGCCCCTCGCGAAGGTTTATAGTCCGAAACATACAGCCAGGAGCCGATCAGGAAAAACTGAATAGCATTAATTGCTGTGCCGTGAAATATATGGCTGAAAAATATTTGGTTTAAAATTACCAAAGCCAGTAAAGCCCCATATACCCATTTGGGTTTAAACCAGGTAAAAAATAAAAACAAAAACGGGAATAAAAAATAAAACTGTAATTCTACGTCTAAAGACCAGGCCGGCACCAAAAGCATCATGGGCACGGGCAACTGGTTGTAAGTGATTAGTAAAAGGCTGCTGAACCAGAACTGTGCTTTATCACCATTGGCGTACGCCTCGGTACCGGCGGGCCACAGGTTAAAAACAAAAACCAGGAGCAGCACAATTAAAAAGTTAATAATATAGGTGGGATATATCCGGAGCCAGCGACTTACCATAAAAGTAACAAATGGCCTTTCGAGTAGGGCATATTTTTCTTTGTACATTTTATGAATCCAGTAACCGCTTAGCATAAAAAAGGCAAATACGGCAAACTCACCAATCTTTATATACCGGGTATTATGATGAAAAACCACAATTAAAGCCAGTACTAACCTTAAAAAGCCCGGACCGGTTATAAAACTACGGAAATTCAACGACTGGTTTAAAATATTCATGGATTACACTTCTTCAAAAACAAAGGTAAGCTAACTGCAGCAACTCGTTTTACCGTACAGGTACCTTTGCCTGATTCTAAAACCTTAACCAAGTTATTTTTGGCGGTAAGTTGGTTTTATAAATAGTTGGTTAATTAAAAAAGGAATACTTTACTTCCTGAACTAAAAAAATATACCGGCTAAGAACGAATAATTTACGAGCCGCACCGGTCCGGAAAAATTACGCACCTGCTTTTTAAGAATATTATTCTGTAAAAAGCAGGTGGGTAATGGGCATGCTGGTAAAGGGCGTATTAAAATACTTTAGACTTCTTTTTGTCTTCGGTAAAATAACCGTACTGGTATTTGTCTTTGTTTACCGGTACGTCGTTCAGGATTATACCCACGTTTTTAATTTTTTCTTCCTGGTACATCTGGTCTAAGTCTACGAGCTTTTCTTTTGGCGTGTAGTTCTGCCGGATAACCAGAATATTTAAGTCGGTATAGCGGGCAATAATTAACGGGTCAGAAACAATACCCAGCGGCGGACTATCGATAATAATGTAATCGTAGGTAGCGCGCAGGTGCTTAATTAAAGCCGGGAACTGTTCGTCCATGATAAGCTCGGCCGGGTTGTTCGGCAACGGACCGGTAGCTATATAATCTAAATACGGGTTCTCGGTCGGGAAAATAATATCTTCTTTGGCAATACCGCCTTCCAGGTAAGAACTAATCCCGATTTCCTGCTTCATTAATTTGTGCAACTGGCTAAAAATGCGCAAGTCCATGTTTATTAAAACAGTTTTTTTGCGGGCCAGCGCCAACGAAGCGGCTATGTTCATGGAATTAAAGGTTTTACCTTCGCCGCTACTGGTTGAGGTAATTAATATTACCTGGGTGTTTTTGTTTATAGATAAAGAGTTAATCGTGGACCGTAACACCCGGAAAGATTCGGAAATAGCAGTACGGGAAGTTGGCGTAATAGCGTACGGTGATGTGGTAGTGTTGTGGTAAATGGTACCCAATACCGGCATGGTGGTCAGGCTCAACACATCGTCTTTGCCCGTAACTTTGCTGTTTAAAGCGCCTTTTAACCAAACAAAACTAAAAGGTAAAGCTAAGCCCAGTAACAAGCCCATAATATAAGAATTGGTAGGCTTGGGTTTGATAGGGGCTCCACTTTGCAGGTAGGCGGGTTCCAGCACGCGGTTTTCTACAGTTGCCGAAGCTTTAATAATACCCGCTTCAACTTTTTTCTGCATCAGCAAGTTGTAAACGCTCTCGTTTAACTTGTAAACCCGCTCTATATTAACAAACTTTCTTTCGGCTTTTGGTATCTGGCTTACGCTTTCCTGAAAGGTGCGGCTCCGTTCGTTAATCTGGCTTAATTTTAATTGGTTAGACCGGATTAAGCTGCTCAGGTTAGCGCGCAACGTGTTTTTAATGTTATTTATTTTAATTTCTAAATCCTGGTAAACCGGGTTTTTGGTATTACCATCGGTAGAGAAGGTGTTTTTCTCGATTTGTAATTCTACCAACTGGCTGATTAAGCCATTTAAAACACCATCCTGAATGCCAACCGAAGAAGGCGCTACCAATTTATCGAGGTTACGGCCCTGGCGCAAAGACTCCAGAATAGAGTTATAATACCGCTCGTTAAAAATTAAAGCTGCTTTATCGTTGTCTAACTGGGTAAGGGCTGTCAGGTTTCGGTCGGTCATAGAGCCGGCATCCGAAAAGGTATTATCTGACTGGAAACTTTCTTTTTCAGCTTCAGCAGTACTTAATTCTTTCCGGATCGAGACCAATTGGTTATCGATAAAATCGAGGGTTTGGCGCGAGGCCCGGTTTTTGTTTTCGTGTTTGTAGGTAATGTATTGCGAGGTATATTCATTTAAAAAGTCGATGCCTTTTTTGGGAATATTCGTCTCTAAATAAATTTCTACTACCGAGCCTTCGTCGGAGGGTGTAATAATGCTAATCATGTTCCGGTAATACCGGGCCAGGTAATCCCAACTATTAATTACAAACTCATAGTTACGGTCGCGGTCGCGGGCAATATTAAAATGCGGCGTTAATTCTACGAGTAAAGCATTGCCATTTACCATTACCGATTGGCCTACTTTATAGATGGGTTTCCAGTCGGCCGAACCTTTGGTAAAGTTAAGGCCTTCGTTTTCCAGGGTAAAACTTTTTTCGTCGATGAATTTAATTTTAAATGGCTGGTAAACCACCGAGTTGTCTAGCGTAGAATCGACAAAACTTACCCGGAAAGGCACCTCCTCATAAACTTCCTGGTTACCAAACCTTTCTTCTGCAAAATAATCAACCCGGTTGTTTAGCGCCCGTACAGCCCGGTACACAAATGGGTACGACCGGATAATAGCAATCTCATCCGAGAGTACTTTGGCTGCCGCTTCGCCTTTTGATTTATCAAATAAAACATTGGCAATATCGTTGGTGCCCGAATCGGTTTCTTTTACCAGCAAAGAGGCACTTACCACATAAACTTTAGGGGTTATTTGGTTATAAAAGTAAGCTCCTCCCAGAAATAAAATTACGCTAACTAAGAAAAGGTACTTATGATCTGCTAATCGTTTAAGTAACAGTCGGTTTTTAAAAGTTGTTTTTTTGTTAACAGAAGCAGTTGGCGTTAAATCCATTGGTAAAACTGTAAATATTTAATACTTTATTTTTATGCTGACCCTATTCTTTTTTTCTACCCAGGTGGGGTTAGGTTTTCTGCTCAAAAGCAGTGCCCCGCTGTACAGTTAGTTTTTAATCACATTGGTTTATCAAACTAAAAAAGAATTTACTCCTTACCTTAAATGCTGCATAAAAAACAACTTTGGTTACGGCGTAATTTATAGTTACTTATTTAATGATGTTACGTTGTCGTTTTTTTTCGGCCGGATTGCCCTGGTAAATAAAATAAGGCTCCAGATCTTTGGTAGCTACTGAACCTACAGCCAAAACACTGTGGCTGCGGCATGTTACCCCCGGACAAACCGTAGCCTGGGCTCCCACCCAGGCCCCATCTTCCAATATAATCTGGTTTACCATTAAATCAAAGGTTTCGGCTTTGTAATCGTGGCTGCCCGTTAACAACATGGCTCCTTGCGATAGGGTAGCGTGGTTGCCAATGAGCACGGGTACCAGATTGTCTATCCAAACGTTTTCGCCTATCCAGGCGTGGTGCCCAATGGTTAAATGCCAAGGATATTTAATATTTACGCCCGGTTTAATTACCACCCCTGTACCAATTTTTGCGCCAAAAACTTTAAGCAGCCAAACTTTTACTTTACTAACCGGCATTAAAGGGTTAATAAAGAACAATATGTTTAAGAAGTACCAGACCAAACGCGATACAGCAGAGCCGCCCGGCTTATACCAGGCGTTATTAAATCTGGATAAATCTACTTTCCGGTTTTCCGAAACAGGCGTTAACATATAGCTTTTAAAAATACCCTATTTATTACTTAAGTTTAAGGTTACAAAGGTTAAACTGGTAAGAATAGACAATATAATACTTACGGTGCTTAACCGGTCGCGGCTGGTAGTCCGGTTTTTCAATTGGTTTACCACCAATACATCGTTAGGCTGTAAGAAATATTTATCAGATAAAAGCAGGTTGTCTTCTAGTAAACTTAATTCGTAGATAGTGGCTTTACCACCTTGGTTGCGCACTAATTTCACACTTTGGCGGTTGGCAAATTCGGTAAAGCCGCCCGCCTGGCCCAAAGCCTCTAAAATATTTACTTTGGGGTCGGGAGCCGTATAAGTGCCCTGGCGGCCTACTTCGCCAACTACTGTGTAGTTAAAGTTCAGCATAGTTATGGCTACCCGTGGGCTTTTCAAATAATCGGCATAAGAAGTTTTTAGTTTTCTTTCGGCTCTTTCAATGGTTAAGCCCCCAATTTTTACCAAGCCAACTACCGGCAAATCTACCTGACCCTGGGCGTCGAGTTTTGCTTCCAAGGGCTTGCCTTCCAGTTTAGCCATAAAGTTAAATTTTTCGTCGGTTAAACTAAAAATATTAATGCCTACCCGATCTTCGGGTTTTAAAAGATAATCCGATTCCTTTAAAGCTAAAGACTTAACAAACCCACCGGTTGAATTTACAACATCTGCCTCCTGGTCCTGTAGTAAAATCATTTTTTTGGAAGTGTTGCAGGAACACAGTAGTAATATAAAGAAAATGTAAAGCTTAGAACGAGTTGAGATGATCATTAACTTAAATTTAATTCTTGAAAATAAAGGGTTAAACTTACAGATTTATTTTATAGGTATTAAATGCTGCCGGTAAACGGGTAGTTAACCAACTTGCTGATAACACTTCGTAGACGAGGGTTATACAAAGTTAAGCAAATATAATATTTAGAAAATATATTTATAGCGTTTTTCATATATTTATTTTGTTTAAATTTTGTTTTGCATTAGTCCTCATGTTCAGGATGTCTGGTTTACAAAGCTTTTTGGGGAGTATCTTAATTATGTTTGTTTAAGGCTATAGCTATTATTTTGCCTTTTCTGGTTAAAAAATTGAAACAAACATAAATATTTAATTTATTTTTAATAATAATTTGCCAAAAATGCTTGAAATGCCTTAATAAAACTTAATCCAATACTATAACACTAATATTTAAAACAATTTTTTGGTAAACTTCTTATAGTAAGGTATTTACATATGCATAAGGTGGTGTTTGCATGTAAGACGGCTAAAAGTATAGCATTTTTATTAAATCAAAAAAATAAACTAAAAAAGAAATTACTAGAATTATTTGATAAACATGAATTTAATATATAATATTGTATATATTTATTAAAGACAATTAATTGTGCTTCGTACGATTTTGTTTTTAGAAGGTTTAATTTTAAAAGATCTAAATTTTTTTAGATTTAATTAAATATTTCCGGCAGACTTATTGCTATAAAGCGTGGCAGTAAAACAGTAAAAAAATATTTGCAGCTAAGTAGTTGAACCGGAGGAATTACTTACTTTTAGTAAGTAGGGTTTTGCTAAAAACATTATATTAATAAAAACAAATATTTAAGATTTACAGTATAGGTGAACCTTGTCAGGTTTGCCAAGAGGAGTGTAAACAAACAAATAATTTAAAGTACTAAGTTAAAAATTAAATAACAGATTGGAATGAAAGCAGTTTTACTTGCAGGTGGCTACGGCACGCGCATTAGTGAAGAAAGTGGTATTCGGCCTAAGCCCATGGTTGAAATAGGGGGGAAGCCCATTTTGTGGCATATCATGAAAATTTATTCTTCGCACGGTATTAATGAATTTATTATTTGCTGTGGGTATAAAGGGCACATGATTAAAGAGTATTTCGCTAATTATTGTCTTTATAATTCTGATGTAACTTTTGATATGCGTAACAACAGCATGGAAGTACACCAGAACAACACCGAAGATTGGAAAGTGACTTTGGTGCATACCGGGCATAACTCCATGACGGGTGGCCGTTTAAAGCGCGTAAAAGATTATATTGGTAATGAAACGTTCTGTATGACTTACGGTGACGGTTTAAGTGATGTAAATATTACCGAGTCGATTAATTTTCATCGGGCGCAGGGTACTTTGGCCACGTTAACGGCAGTGCAGCAGCCCGGCCGGTTTGGCACCTTTACCTTAGGCGCGCAAGAAGCCCAGATAAATACCTTTATGGAAAAACCTACCGGTGGCGAAATGCCTTGGATTAACGGTGGCTTTTTTGTGTTGGAACCAGGTGTAATTGATTATATAGATGGCGATGATACTACCTGGGAACGTGAACCTTTAGAAACCTTAGCCCGCAAAAACGAATTATCAGCGTACCGGCATACTGGTTTTTGGCAACCTATGGATACCCTACGCGACAAAACCGTGTTAGAAGAAATCTGGCAAAGCGGTAAAGCCCCTTGGTACGACCGGATTCACGCCAACTCTATAGCTAATTTTTATTAATCAGATACTAAACAAAATACTTAGTCTGGTTTAAAAATTAAAGAATATAAAATTGAGAGTTTTTAATAATCGAAGCACAGCAGCCTAACTGGTTTATAGATATTATTAGAAAAGTTTAGTTTAATTTTACCCCCACAATCAGAATGAATACAGCCAAAAATAGACAGTATTTATTCTGGTAAGTTCTAAAAGAAATGGTTTGTCTTTTAACCATATTATCTAGCAAATCTTTCTTAAATAATAAACCCAATGCCTTTATACCAAAAGGCATTGGGTTACATACGGGTATTTAATTACAAACATGTCCAGGTTAAAATCTGCTTTCTGGGGTTCAATTTCGTCTCAGGTTTTTATGGTGGTTTCCATGTTGTTGGGAATGATTACCACACCTTACATTTTAAAATTTTTAGATAAAGAAGAGTATGGGTTATCTACTATCCTTTTTCAGATAGTGGGGTATTTAACCATGTTTGATTTTGGTTTAGGAAGTGCCGTAGCGCGTTTTTTAGCTACCAGCCGGGGCGAGGACGAAGATTCGCAAATGGCCGTAAACCGGATAATTTCGACCAGCTTTTTCACTTATTTAATACTAGGTATACTGGTGGTAATAGCCGGGGTGTCTTTTGCCCCTTTTATGCCGCGTTTCTTTGACATGGAGCCGCACCTGAGCGATGTAGCCGTAAATATTGCTTTTACTTTGAGCATTTTTATCGGGTTGCAGTTTCCGTTGCGGGTATTTAGCAGTATTTTTTATGCACACCAACGGCAGGTCTTGTCTAATACTACCGGATTTTTAATCGGAATTTTAAACCTGGTGTTGCCGGTGGTATTTCTGTATTTCGGGCACGGCTTGTGGTCGTTTGTTTACACCAATGTTATCAGTATTGTTATCAGCATTGTATTAACCATTTACCTGCTGCGCAAATACTACGGCTTTTTACAAATACGGCTGCGCTTTTTCGATAAAAGCCTGCTGAGTCAAATGTTTAGCTTTGGGTTCTTTTTATTTTTAAACGCTATAGCGGTGCAGGTAATATTTTTTACCGACCGGTTTTTTATCGGCTCCTTTGTGTCGCTATCGGCGGTAACCATTTATTATTTAACCGCCAAAGTGCCGGAAATTTGCATGAACCTGGTTTTTAAAATAACCGATAATGCTTACCCGGCCATGGTAGAAATTGTGTCGAAAGAAGGCGGCGATAAGTTTAAATTGGTGCATCAGAAATTATTATTGGTAACGGTATGCTGTATTGCCGTAGCCTTCTGGATGGTGCTTATCCTGGATTACTGGTTTATAAAACTGTGGGTGGGCGAAAGCAATTTTGCCGGTTACCGTATACTTATATTAACCTTAATTTTAATGGTAACCCATTCGGTGCAGCACGTAAGCGCTATTTGTTTAAATGGCGCCGGCCTGGTTAAAGGTTTTAGCGTAGTATCTATAATCGAAGCCGGTATAAATATTGCACTTAGCTTCTTTCTCGGGAAAAGATACGGGGTAGAGGGTATTTTAATAGCTACAATTATTGCTTCTTGTGTAACGTCGCTGTGGTATATACCACGTACGGCAATAAAGTTTATGAAAATATCTGTGCTGGAATATTTATTTAAACCGGTGCTGGTACCTATCGTACTCATTAGTTTATTAGGGGGCGTAGCCTATTTTGTGAATAATAGCCTTACCCAGGGTATAGAAATTAATTGGTTAAGTTTTTGCTTTATTGCTTTTTGTTTAGCCGCGGTGTTTGGCGTGTTTGTTTGGCTTGTTTTTCTTAAGAACGAATTTTCGGGATACATTCCTGTTAGGTTTAGAAAATTTTTATTTGTTTAATATTACAGCGTTAGCTTTAGTGAGCGTATGAGTGCAACCCCTACCGTATCAGTTTTAATACCTACTTACAATAATGCGCATTTCCTGGACGAGACCATCCAGAGTGTGCTTGACCAAACTTTTTCGGACTTTGAATTAATAATTGTTGATAATAATTCTACAGACAATACCGATGAGGTAGTACAAAAGTACCTGACCGATGCCAGGATTCGCTACTATAAAAACTCAACCAATATTGGCATGGTGGGCAACTGGAACAAATGTTTAGAATTTGCCCGCGGCGAATATTATAAGTTCTTATGTTCCGACGACCGTTTCCATCCGGAGCTTTTAGAAAAATTTGTGGCAGTAATGGAAAAATACCCGCAGGTAGCCATTGTAAGTTCTTACCGCGAATATTTTGGCCTGAATACGTTTAAACCCGAATTGCCGCCCCTTACAGGTTTACACACCGGGAGAGAAACCATTTATAAATCCTTAAGCGACTGGAACTGGATCGGCGAACCTACCACGGTTATGTTCCGGCGTTCGGCTTTGCAGGTTGGGGTTTTTACTGCCGATTATAAATATTTCCCCGATTGGGATATGTGGCTCCGGATGCTGACTACCGGCGATTTTTATATGATCCCGGAAACGCTCTCTTATTTCCGGTTGCACCCCAACCAGGTTACGGCTTTAATGATGCAAAATTTATCTAACCTTTTTGAAGAGTATCACTTCTTTAAAGCGGCTAAAGATAAAAATGCGTATAATTTAAATCTTTCGGAATTTGATATTGATACCTTAATCAAGAAGAAAGCCGCCAAATGCGCGCGGGCTATTTACCGGTTAATTCCTAAATTAAAGCAAAAGAAAAACTGGTCGTTGCTAATTCAGGCCATTTCAATTGCATTCTCCGAAAAAGTTTTCTTTAATATTATAACCAATTTATAGTGCCAAACAGGTGCATGGGGGCAAAATATGCCTCAGTTGTATTGGTTATTAATTATAATTTACCTCAGTAAAAGCTTTAAAATTAGTTTATACATATTCATTTGCTTTAAATAAAGCTAATCGCAAACAACTAACTGCTCTTAAATAATGATTATTGTTGATAAATATTTACAGGAACGAGAAAAAGCAGGCAAGCCCATCCGGGTGGGTTTATGGGGTGCCGGCGAAATGGCCAAAGGGCTGGTAAACCAGGTAATGCGTTATACTCCGGGTATGGAGATTGCCGTTATTGCCAACCGCACCTTAAGTAAAGCCCAGGAAGCTTACGAATACACCGGCCACACCGCGCAGGTTTGCGATAATTTAGCTGATTTGCAGGCCGTGGTTTCGGCGGGCGGTTTAGCCGTAACCGAAAACGGTGAACTGCTGTGCGAACTCGAAGGGCTGGATTTATTAGTAGAATGTACCGGTACCGTGCATTACGCGGCTAACCTGGTCATGAAAGCCATCGAAAATAAAAAGCACGTGTTGCTGTTTAACCCCGAGGTTGATGCTTTAGTTGGGC
>NZ_JBMQUD010000062.1:0-6705 GCF_057359045.1 Adhaeribacter sp. | reverse complement strand
TAAAATCATGCCGCTGCCCTTTAAAAAGCCTTCGAGCCAGGCCGCCGAATAACCGGGTTCCTGGGCGCTGGATAACGCTAAGCTAAATTTAACCCCTAAGTCCTGCTCGTTTATTTCCTTCGCATCGGCTAATAAACGGCAGGCCCGACCGACAATAAGGCCATGAATATTGGGCGTTACAAATAGGGAGCGGAGGGCTTGTCGCCAGGGCTCCAGAATGGTTGGTTCCTGAAACAAACTTAAAGCCGACTGCACTTCCGAAATAGCTTCAAACATTTCGGAGGAGGCATCTTCGTCAAGTCCGTAACAGGCATTAGGTAAGCCAATACTAACCCGAATGGTTAAGCCTTGCACGAGCGAGGTGAGCAGGTTTAAATCGGTTTGGCGCACGTTGCCGTAGCGACTCACATATGCCAGCGGAATTAAAGCCCGCATGAGTTGGGAAATATTGCCAGAAACCGAAGCCAACGCATTAATCCGCTGCATGAGCTGGGCCACGGCTTCTTCTAAATCGGCCGGAATGGCTTTCTCCAGTAATTCGGCTATTTCGCCAATAATATTTGTTTCTTTCGCTTTTTGAACGATGTAGTTAGATGCCGCACGCTCTAAAGTATTGCCCCAGACGCCCATTTCTATTACTTTAATGAGCAGTTCCGGCTCCCAGTTAAGCAGCCATTGCTCTTTAAAAGTACCTTTACCGGAAGTATTTTGCGGACGGCCCCAGTTAATGCCTAGTATGGCGAGCCGATGCAATAATTTACTCCGTTCCAAATCGTTGGGCTGGCGCAAATCGAGGGTAAGCTGTTGCTCAAAAGCTTTGGGCGTTAACCGTAGCTTTTTCTGTAGCCGTTCCAGGTCTTTTTGCAGCGGTACTTGCGGCGCTTCTTCGGGAACGCGACCTATTTTCTTGCCCACAATCAGCTCCTGAAAAATTAACTGCAGCATCAGGTCATCGCCAAAACAAATGACTGATTGGGTGGCTTGGTTTAACTCGGCTAAGCCGGGCCGGGCAAGTTGTCGCAAACCCGCCAGCGTTTCCGATAAGCGGAACGCATCTATGACGTGGGCAACCGAAGTATCCATGTTTTTGTGGCGAAATACCCGAGCTACTTTCGTCATCCAACCAATGCCCAAATCTTCCGGAAAATCCCATAAGTGCTGGTACCAGCCTGGCGATGTTACTCCGGCGCCGTAGCCGCTATAAAATGTGAGGCGGTTAAAAGTCCAGGGAATCCAGGTGGCGGCAACTTTAACTTTGGGCAAGCCTTTGAGTAAATCGTTGTCCTGTTTTTTTTGAGGCATCTGCTCCAAAGCAGGAGCGTGCCAGGCCCCGCAAACCACGGCAATATTTTGGTACCCGTCGGTTTCGGTCTGCCGGATAATTTTGCGCATATATGCTTCCCGCAGCAAGGTTTCTGCGGATTCGGGCCGGGCCAACTCCTGTCGTAAATGCTGCATGGCTTCCAGCACCGCTTCAAAAGCTTCGGCGGAGTTCCGGCGTTGCTCAAACATGTGTTCCCACCATAATTCCCCGTCGGTAAAGCCGGCTGCCCGACCTAAATAATCCAGCGGGTAATTACCGGGTTCATCCAGGTTGGCGGGTAAAGGGGTATGCTCGTTGTCTGGTTTAGCTTCATCCAAGGCAAACTTATGTGCCAGTGGCAAATCCATAAACTGCACTGGTATTTGGTTCTGGCGGGCAAATTTAATGGCCTGCCACTCCGGCGCAAACGTAGCATAGGGGTAAAAAACAGCTTCTTCGGGTTTGTCGGGCATATACGCCAGCAAGGCCACGGGCGGATGCATTTCTACGTTAGCCGCCAAGTTTATAATACTATTTGCATCAGGCGGACCTTCTACCAAAATAATATCAGGCTGCAGCTTTTCCAGCGCTTTTTTAAGGCTACGTGCCGAGCCAGGGCCGTGGTGCCGGATACCAAAAACAGTAATGCTCATAGGCTTAAACTAACTCGCGGCACGACCGGTAAATATCTTTCCAGCCCTCGCGGTTTTTTACTACTGTTTCTAAATATTCGAGCCAGACTACTTTGTCCTGCACCGGGTCTTTAACCACCGAGCCAACCAGGCCGGCCGCCACATCGTGGGCATTTAAAACACCATCGCCAAAATGCCCGGCCAAGGCCATACCGCTGTTTACCACCGATATGGCTTCGGCGGTACTCATGGTGCTAGTAGGTATTTTTAGTTTGGTTTTGCCGTCTACGGTTACGCCGCTGCGCAATTCCCGGAAAATAGTAACAATGCGTTTGATTTCTTCTAAAGCGGGTGGCTCAGCGGGTAACTCCAGGGCTCGTCCTAAGCTTTCAACCCGCCGGGTTACAATTTCCACTTCTTCTTCCATGGTATCGGGAACCGGCAGAATTACGGTATTAAAGCGTCTTTTCAAGGCCCCCGAAAGTTCGTTAACGCCTTTGTCGCGGTTGTTGGCGGTGGCAATTACGTTAAAGCCTTTATTGGCCTGCACCTCCATATTCAGCTCGGGTATCGGCAGCATTTTTTCCGATAAAATGGTAATGAGGGTATCCTGTACATCCGCCGAAATCCGGGTCAATTCTTCTATGCGGGTAATTTTGCCTTCCTGCATGGCCCGCATCACGGGCGTTACCACCAAGGCATTCACGGAAGGACCTTCGGCTAATAATTTAGCGTAATTCCAGCCGTAGCGGATGGCTTCTTCGCCGGTGCCGGCCGTGCCCTGGATAAGCAGGGTAGAAGTGCCCGAAATAGCCGAAGCCAGATGTTCCGAAACCCAGGATTTAGCCGTACCGGGCAACCCGTACAATAACAAAGCTCGGTCGGTGGTTAAGGTAGCCACCGCAATTTCCATTAAGCGCCGATTGCCAATATATTTTGGCGTTACCCGGAAGCCATTCTTTAAAGTGCTACCCATTAAATACGTAACCACCGCCCAGGGCGAAAGCTGCCAGTTAGGGGGACAGGGATGGGTGTCAGCTTTTTTCAATTCTTCAATTTCTTCGGCAAACTGGTGCTCGGCGTGGGCCCGTTGTACTTGTTGCATATATATGTAAAGTCTTTGGTTTTAATTTTTAGTAACAAAAAGATAAAAGCTTACTGGTGGCAGGTAAAGCGTGATGTATTATTTTTAGTTTAATCAGAAAATCCTTCTCTGATGGCTTGTTTTAATTCCAAAGCCCGCACCAATTTACTTTGTAAAGATTGCCAGCGCGGCAAAAGCGCCGGATTAGGCGGTAAGATATTGGGCAAATGCAAAAGCACATCCGGGTGCATATAAAGATGCAGGTCGAACAGCCCGTAAAATTGCCATAGGGTGGTTTCGGAATATTCACTGGCTAATTCCTGCAGCGCTTTTATAGAGAATGCTAAATCCCACTCAAATTGTAGTCCGAGTAAAAAATCAATGGTTTTTAAATTGAAACCTAATGATTTTTTGTCGAGCTTTTGATGGAAATATTCTTTTTGGTCAGTTTCCGGAAGTAATGCAAGCAGCTGGTATAAATGCGAAGGGTCAGGAATTTTTACCCATTCGTTTTCTTTTAGTTTCTTTTCCAGTAGCAGTTTGGCCCAAGTAGCATCTTTAAACCGGACGGCGGCTGAAATTAAACCCGGAATGGTTTTGCGTAATATCTTATGCTTTTCGAAAAGGCTAAATATTTTTTCTGGCTCGGCCCCAATGTGTTTTTCCCAAAATGAGGGAGGAATTAGAGCCAATGCTTGAATAAGCCAATATTCGTGGTCGGCCTGGTTTTTCTGGTTACTCAGTTCCTGAACACCTTTTTGCTTTAAAGCAGCGGGCAAGTTTTCTGGTATTGTAATTTCCAGTTCTTCTTTGGTAAAGGCAATAAAGGAAGTTGTTTTTTTTACGTGTATCCAATTTTTTACTTCCTGCCACACTTCTTTTACCCATTCCGAATCGGGTAGTTGGCCCAACAAGCTAGTTACTGCTTCTTTTACTTTCTGACTTTTATCAGCGAGCAATTCTTTCAGCCAAGGCTCGTCGGCCAGACTAAGATTTTCGGAAAAGGTGCTTAGTAATTCGGTTCGGCTGTTGGCGTTTTCTTCTTTCCAGGCAGCTGCTAATAAGGCACGCGCTTCGGCCGGATTTTCCTGCCGCAAGCGTAATAAAAATTGTTTTCGTTCTTCGGGTTTGCCTTGCTCCCAAATTTCCTGGTTGGTTTGGTTCAGGTAATTCCAGGTGTCGTTAAAGGTAGCAAGCCATTTTCCGCGATTGTTGGTTACCGCTTTTATAAGTGCCCGTAGTTTAATATTTTTTTTGCCCTCATCTAATAAAGCTGGCACATAATCTTCCCGAACTACAAATTGTTGTTGCGCGCATTTTTGCAGCCATTCGGGCAGCAAAGTCGGGAAACCTTCCTCTAAAATGGCATTCAGGGTTTGGAGGGCTTTATCAGGGCAGTTTAATTTTTCATCAGGTTCGGCGGGTTTCGGTAAATTAATTTGTAATACCGGCAAAGAACGGCCTGCCTGCTCGTAGTTCATGAGCAAGGCAGAAGTCTTTAGGAATATTTCTTCCGGCTCGGTAGCGGTTAGTTGGTTTACCAATTCTTTTACCGGTAAAGGCAAGGTTTCTGGAGCCAGCTTTTGGTGGGCGGTTCCTAATAAAGCAACTTTAACGGCTTCTTCCCAAATTTCCATAAATCAGAAGGTTAAATAATAATCCTGGTGCCACATAGCTAAAGGCAAAAAGGTACTACGGCCGTAAAGTCCAAATAAGTTGAGCGGATATCCGCCACTTAAAGCCAGTAATTGCCATGGTTTATTAAAGGATTTATCAAGAGGCATAAACCGGTTTTCTTGGTCGGTTACAAACCATTTATCCTGGTGCAAAAAGGGTATTAAATGGGCTAAAGCGGATATATTATTCTGCCAGGGATAAACCGATATAATTTGCGCAAACTGGTCTTTAAGGGCAGAAAGCGTAGTAAAACCAGTAATATCGGGCATACTAACGGTTTGCTTTTGTTCTTTTATTAACGCCCGCAAAGCATATGAACCCGGGTAAAACACCAATTCCGCTTCTAAGGCCGTGCCGGTTATCAAGCCTAAATCCGATGGTTTGGACTGATGATAAAAGTTAAGCACCATGGCAAATTGGCCACTTACCTGCCCGTATAACCAATAAGTTTGCGTAAAAATATTCGCTTCTTCGGCAGTTTGTTTAGCTAAAATCAGCCAGGTGTCTTTAATACCGGGTTGGGTTTTGAGCTCTTCCTGGTTTTGGGTCCAGCCAACCAAAGCGCGCAAATCTGCCTGAATATTTTCTGGTAATTTGCTTAAGTTGGGGTAAGCCTGGGTTACTAAGTATATCTGAATTAATCTTTGCAGTAAAGGTGTTTGCCAACCTTCTTGAAAGTAAGCAATATCACCTAAACTGCGAATTAAATTGGCCACGCCGGGAGCCTGCGCATCTACCAGCCGGGCAGCCGGGTTTTGCCAGAAGGCATGGCTTTTATCCGGTACCGCTAATAATCCATTCCGGATTAAGTCCTTTATCCACAAATCTACTTCTTCCAGCCCGGCCAATATTTTGGCTTCGCGCGCTTCAATCCGTTTAGTCTGGGCAGTGGGGTCGGGCGCTTCTTCTTTTTTCTCGGTTTTGGCCTGCCGTTTATCCAGCCATTCGGTTACCCAATCGGGTGGTGCTGCCGTAGTAAATACATCTGGTTTGCGGGCGTAAATTAAAAATAAACCCAACCCGTGTTTGCAGGGAAATTTGCGACTGGGGCAAGAGCATTTAAACGCAATATTTTGCAAGTCAATCTGAGTGCGGTAAGGTGTACTGCCGCTGCCTTTTATTTCGCCCCACATGGCTTGTTCCGAAATAGCCAACGTTTGCCATTTTTCGGGCCGCGCCAAATCTTTTCCTGATTTTGTAGAGGAGGCATCCGGCGATAAGGCCAGCACTTGTTCTTCAGACCAATTCACTGATTATAGATTAAGTAAATAGTTACTTAGATGAATTTTTGAGTTCATATACCAGCTAAAGTAAAAGACAAAGGGTACTTTAAAGAATTTCCTTATGCTTAAACATTTTAAATAAGCCTTTTTACCTGGCAAAAACATATTATTAAGTTTTAAAATATTGGCTGGTTAATGCTGTTGGAAAAGTTAATTGTGATTTAATAAAGGTATTATTTTATATATATGCAAATGCTATAATATTTATGATGTACAAACTAGCTAAGTTTACCAAAAAATTCTTTTTACTGTGGTAAGGTATTTATGTAAGGAATCAGATTATACTAATTTTAATATTTGCGATACTGTGATAAGTTGATTGATAAATTTCTTTAATCTGGTAGGTTTTAGAATAAGAAGCTGTTTTCGTCTTTCTGCTTCGAATATAATAAGTGTCTTTGGGGGTGTTATCATCGCAATTACGAATGCTTCTACCTAATTCCACTCTGGGGAAAGCACCCAACAAGGGCAGTAGTTTTATCCTGCTTATAATAGACCAAACAGCTTCTAGAAATTTATTACCTATAAAAACAAACAGCCGCATATAGCGGCTGTTTGTTTTTATAGGTAATAAATTAAAAATACTTACAAATGCGCGATAGGGTCAGGGGTGTTGTCTTTGTCGCCAATAACCTGTCCAATGCTGTTGATGGCATTGCCTTTGAGCAGCAGCAAGCCAGCTAAGTGGGGAGCGGCAAAAGAAGTACCGGTGCCGGAAACCGTACC
>NZ_JBMQUD010000061.1:0-23928 GCF_057359045.1 Adhaeribacter sp. | reverse complement strand
TTTCATGTAATTAGCCAACTGCACAAATAAAAACGGAAAATCGTAGCCCCATTGTTTGCGCCAGCCGGTAATCATGGCCGGAAATAATTTACGGTACTGATACGCTTTACCGGCATTCGACTCGCCCTGGTACCAAATAGCTCCTTTTATGGCGTACGGTACCAAAGGAGCAATCATGGCATTGTATAAGGTAGCTGGCAAGCCTTGCATCCGCTCGGGTTTATCGGTGCGGTTTAGGTTTTCCTGCACGGATTTATCATAACCCGGGAACTGCTTTAAAGAGGCGGCATCGGTCCAGGCTTCTGCGGGGGTTCCGCCCCACTCCGACGCAATCAGCCCAATGGGAATATTATATTTTTGTATTAAATCGCGGCCAAAGAAATAAGCTACCGCCGAAAAGTTACCAATGGTTTGGGGGCTGCAAAGTTGCCAGCCCTCGCTTTTAATCTCGGCTAAAGGTTTAAAAGAAACCTCATTCTTAACATCAAATAACCGGATGTTGGGATAATTTGCCGCTTCAATTTCCTTCTCAAAATTATTAACGGTGTTTTTTAATTTCCACTCCATGTTAGATTGACCCGAAGCCAGCCAAACATCGCCCACCAAAATATTACCGATACTGATTTTATTCTTGCCTTCTACGCGCATGTCGTAAGGGCCACCTGCCGCAACTGGTTCTAAGTTTAAGGTCCATTTACCGTCCTTGGCTGCTTTTGCCGTTTTCTTTTGCTTCTGGAAGTAAACCGTTACTTTCTCGCCGGGGTCGGCCCAGCCCCATAGGGGTAACTTGGTATCGCGCTGCAGCACCATATTATCGCCCACTAATTTGGGTAAGCGAACATCGGCTTCACTGGAATTGGGTAAACCCAAACCACAGGCAACCAGCATCACTAATAATTTTTTCATTTGTTTTAAATATTTGTGGATAGTTTGAGCAGGTAATATAATATTTATCAGTTTAAAAGTTAAATATTTTAAATATTACATCTGTTTGCTTATATAGATTGGCTTAGAACACCGGTTTATATAACCTAAATTATTTAATTATTCTATAGAACCAGAACGTTAAGATAATATAAAGACGATTAAAGGTGAAATGGTTGAGAATCAACATTAACCGTCTGATACTTTATTTAGCCTCTGAATTCCGGTTTTTTTAGCACGCCATCATCTCTCCTACTATACCTATAAAACTGATTAGCCATCAGTAAAATACTTATTTAACTTTTAGATAAATTAATTATAATATTTCCGGATTTAAGTAAATTTAATAGTTATATTTAATACAGTAAATCGTTCTGTATCACTTTAATGCTACTTGTATGGGCTTGCTTTTTCTTTTAGCTGCAGTCGCGGCCGTTTCGGTTTATCTGGGGACTAAATACCGGGTTAAACCTTCTCTCGACAAAAAGATTAAAGCCCTGCAGGCATTACCTGTTCAGAACTGGTCAACGGATTTTCTGCAAAGTAAACGCAGCCATACCGATCCGGAAGCCGATGCCGTAATCGATGCTATTTTAAATACGCCCGGCGAAGAAAAGTTAATAAATACCGTTTTTCGGGCAATGGTTAGAAATGATGATGTAGTTCCGGCTAATTTGCCGCCCGCAGTACACGATTATTTTGCGCTGGGCAACCAGTTGCCTTCCTGGGCCGATCCGGAATTATTATTACTGGGAGAACAAATTTATACCCGCCACGGGGCTTTCATTAGCCTGGTTTTATCTTGTAAATCGATGCCCGAGTGTTACGCCTGCGCCAAAGGCGCCATGGTGCTATACCATTCGGGGCGGCTAAACGACCAGCAAGGAGCCATGGATGCTTACGCCCGCCGCATTGTAGAAACGGCGCAATTTGTGGTTAATGCCATGTCGCCGGGAGGCTTGGGTGCGGGTGGTAAAGGCATCCGGACAGCTCAGAAAATCAGGTTAATTCATGCCGCTATCCGGTACTTTATTAAAAAGCACGGCTGGGATGCAACTCTTTACGACGAACCCATTAACCAGGAAGATATGGCGGGCACGCTTATGTCTTTTTCGGCTTTGGTGCTCGATGGCTTAAAACAACTGAATATAAACCTAAGCCCCACCGAAGAAGAAGCTTACCAGCATTGCTGGCGGGTATTAGGTCACTTTATGGGTGTAGATGCCGATTTACTACCTAACAATGTAGCCGACGCCCGCGCATTGGGCAACGCCATTATGCAGCACCAGGTGGGGCCCTCTATGGCCGGAAAATCTTTAACGGCAGCGCTCATAAAATTTAAAGAAGATATTTCGCCGGAAGGAAAATTATTTGGAGTAGTGCACGAAATGCTGCGGTATATGATGGGCGACCAGGTGAGCAATATATTAGAAGTGCCTCCTGCCGACCCGGAGGTAGAAGAAAAACTTAAACAGCGTCTGCGGGCCTGGGGCAGCGAGTACGAAAAGTTAGAGCACCGTTCAGAATTATTTGCGGTTTTCGCCGAATCTTTTAGTAAAATAATGCTACAAGGTATGCTCAATTACATGAACCACGAGCAGAAAATTTATTTCTACTTGCCGGAGTCGCTGCAAAAAGACTGGGGCGTAAATGAACCGGTTTAGCTATAACTGCTTAAGCTTTTAAACCTGCTACTGTTATGAAATCACCTTGTCTGCCCGACCCTAGCCAATGGATAAATTTCTGTGAATACTCCTTAACGGAAATAATTTTGGTTTTAGTAGGTACCGTTTTATGGAATATTGCTTATGGTATCATTATATACAAAACCATCCGCAACCGCTACGTAGAAATGCCTTACCTGGCGGGTGCATCTAATTTTGCCTGGGAATTTGTCTGGGGTTTTCTGGTGGTAACCGATATGGGTAAACTCTTTGTGCGGGGCTTACAAAGTTGGTTTTTAATGGATATTCTTATTTTTTACTTAATAATTCAGTATGGCCACAAACAGTTTGAATACATAAAGAACCCGAGAGCCTTTGTACCCATTCTACTGGGAGTTTTCTTATTTTGGATTCCGGTATTTTATTTTTTTTATACCGAAGGTTACGATACCAGCATGGGCGCAACATCGGCTTACCTCATAACCATTATTATGGCGGCTTTGTACATTCATCATTTTTTAAGTGCCAAAAACAAGCAATACTTTTCAGTTTGGGTAGCTTGGTGCGAGTTAATCGGGAATACCTGTATGAGTCTGTTTGTGGTTTTACACTACCCCCAAATGCAATTACTTAAACTGCTAACCTTGGCAGTATTTATTTTAAATATAGTTTATGTAATTATTCATTACCGGTATGCGGCCCATAAAACTGTTCAGGTTCCTGCTAATCTTAGTGTTGTTAGCCAGGTGGCCGTTTAGCGCTTCTGCTGCGGAAATCTTGGTGGTAAGCCAAAATAAAAAAATATACCCGGTTGCCCCACACAGCGACTTTCTGGAATCGGCGGTACAATCCGGGGAGGTAACCAAGTACCTGCCGGCCTTTAAAAAATTTGATTACCGCCTTTTAAAAATCAGCAACGATACGAGTAATGTTTTTTGGTTCAGGTTTACTGTACAAAACAAAACAAATGAAAATCTTTACCTGGTGCTACCGGTGGTTGGGTTTATTAGTGTAAAATTATACCACTACCAGCAAGGTAAAGCAATTTTGCTCGAAAAGGCCGGTACCCACACCAGCGTTACCAAAAAATTACTGGCCACTAACCGCGACATAATGCGGTTACCTTTACAAAGCGGCGAAACCAAAACTTTCCTGCTCCGGTTAAACCACTTTAATTACAAAGCTTTTCCGGCAGCTATTTACCCCGAAGATGCTTTAATCAAATACGCTCACCCCTGGGATACCGCCGAAGGTATTTTATTGGGTATTATGCTGGCGGTGGTTATTTACCAAGCCTCTATTTACCTGGTAACGAAAGAAAAAGATTATTTGCTTTTGGCGTTGTACTTGGCTTCGCTTAGTGCCCACTTAACCATTTATTCCGGCCATTTCTACGAGCTGTTCTCTTTTATACCGGCCAATCTTTTTAATCGTTTTGATTCCGGGCTACCCTCCGTAACCGGTTTTTTATCATTTTTATTTACGTATCATTTTCTAAACTTAAATAAAGAAGCCTCGCCGCATCTTAAAAAAGTATTTTTCGGGTTTTACACCGCCTGGGTTTTCCTGATTTTAGCCGCCTTACTGGGGTTTACCCAAATAGCCTATGGCTATAAATACATATCGCCGGTAGCCAGTATTTTCCTGATTTATTTAGGTATTACATTTTATCTCAAAGGACATAAACACGCTATTTTGTACTTGATTGCGTATTCTATCACTACCCTCACCATTATATTTTTAATTACTTATTACATACTAGGCATTTTTACTTACTCCCGGTTTTTGCACAACTCCTTAATTCTAAGTTTCGATGCCCATGCTTTACTGTTTTCGGTGGCAGTGGCTTACAAAATTAAAACCTACAAAGACCAGGTAGCGGAAATTATAAAAGCGCAAAATATATTACTGGAGAAAAGTGTGGCCGACCGTACGCAAAAACTGCAGCAATCGCTCGAAAACCTGAAAGCCGCGCAGGCCAAATTAATTCAGCAGGAGAAACTGGCTTCCTTGGGCGAACTTACTGCCGGTATTGCGCACGAAATACAGAACCCTTTAAATTTTGTAAATAATTTTGCCGAAGTATCGGAAGAGTTATGCGAAGAGTTGCAGGACGAATTTGAAATATTAGCGTTGCCGCCGGATCAGAAAAAACCACTGGCTGATTTAATTGATGATTTGACGCAAAACCAGGGGAAAATAAAATTTCACGGCAAGCGTGCCGATAGCATTGTTAAAAACATGCTGCAGCATTCGAACGTTAATGCCGGCCAAAAAGAACTTACGGGTATTAATAATTTGACCGAAGAATTTCTACGCTTGAGTTACCATGGCTTGCGCGCCAAAGACAAAAACTTTAATGCCCGGCTGCAAACAAATTTTGCCGACAATTTGCCCGATTTAGCCGTACAGCCCCAGGATTTAGGTCGGGTATTACTAAATATATTTAACAATGCTTTTTACGCGCTGGCTCAGAAGAAAAATCAACTAAATGGGTTGTATATGCCCGAAATGCAGGTAAGTACCCGTTACTACAACGGTAAAGTTGAAATTACAATCCGGGACAATGGTACCGGTATTCCGGAGAACATAAAAAACAAAATTTTTCAGCCGTTTTTTACCACCAAACCCACCGGCCAGGGAACCGGTTTAGGCTTATCTTTAAGCTACGATATTATTACCAAAGGCCACGGCGGCGATTTAAAAGTAAATTCTAAAGAAGGCGAGTTTACCGAAATGGTTTTGCAATTACCCGTTCCGGCGGGGTAAGATTTATTTATTCTGTATCCGGCTCGGTAAGCGCACTTAAAAGCTGTAGTTTTTGGGCTTTGGGTAAGCCTTTCAAAACCAGAGCGTAAGACAAATCGATCAATTCTTTTAATAAAGTTTCAGGTACCGTATATTCTATTAAAATGGTGTTCCAATGCTTTTTGTTCATGTGGTAACCTGGTTTAATGGCATCATACGTTTCCCGCAGTTGTACCGCCCGCTCCGGATCACATTTAAGGTTAATACTGGCAAAGGTATTAATATCCGTCAGGGCAAAAATTTTGCCGCCTACTTTAAACACCAGCGTATCCTCTCCGAAAGGCATTTCTTCGGTTACCCCCGGTTTTATTAAACAATATTCCCGAAATTCCTCAATATTCATTAGAGCACGTGCCGGAATAATATTACCATTAAAGCCACCAAAAACATTAGCATCGATAATTTATTTATAAAGTGCATGCTGCGGAGGTTAAAATTGGTTTTGCGATTAGGGTCTTTTCCCCGGAAAAAGTAGGTAGCTACTTCCGAAAAATCAAACAGGTTTTTCATACTTTTATTTTAGTTATAAGCTTATAAATGTATTAGGCCAACCGATAAATGGTTGCTATTAAGTAAAACACTTAAGTAAGTAAAGAAGTTTGCCGGACAAATACAAAATATATGCCTGCATGGTATTTTTTTCTTTACTTAATCTTAAATTAATTTAGCTAATCACATTAATTACTCTGCCATTGCCAAGCCTGGCCATTCCAATAAAGCCAAACGGCCGGCTTTTTTACATCTTCCGGAAATAAAATAATTACTTCTCCTTGCGACTGAACATCGGCACCGGCGGGTAATACCCGTTCTGTTTTCCAGGTACGCAGCCAGTTTAAATTACTTTTCTGTTCCGGTTCAGGGCTATTATTAAGTAAGGTAAATTCTTTGTCGGAATTTTTTAATAAAACGAATCCTTGTTGCTCATCCATTTTACGCTTAACCAGAATAGCTATATCGGTAAAACCATCCCGGTCAAAATCGGCTTGCAAGTAGTAAGGATTGATGCGGGTATCAAAAACCAAAGAATCTTTAAAACGCTTTTGTTCTAAAGCCGGCCAGGTCCATTTTGGTAAATCGTAAATTTCGGGTAAAGCGGCAGCCTTTTGACTAGGTTGGTTACAGCTAAAAATACAAGATATTATCAGAATCCAGAACCAATTTAGTTGGTAGGTAAAACACTTGGCCATACTACCATCAGTTTAACTGCGCCTCCAGCATCACGGGTTCCACCCATTTGCCATCTTCCCGAATCAGCTCAATTAATTCATCTACGGCCGCATCTTCAGGTACCGCTTTTTTAATAACGGTTTGCCCCCGGTATAAAGCTATTTTGCCTTTGCCTACTCCCACGTACCCGTAATCAGCATCGGCCATTTCGCCGGGACCGTTTACTATACAGCCCATTATACCAATTTTTATGCCTTTTAAGTGGTCGGTACGCTTGCGAATCATGGCGGTGGTTTCCTGTAAATCAAATAATGTGCGGCCACAACTCGGGCAACTAATGTATTCGGTTTTGCTCATGCGGGTGCGTGCCGCTTGCAAAATACCAAAACTCAACTTATTCAGGCTATCTATGGTTTGCAGCCACTCCGGCTTACTCCGCTCCGACATTAATTCGGTACTAAGTACCACGCCATCGCCTAAACCGTCGAGCAATAAACCGCCCACATCGGTAGAAGCATATAACTGTGTTTTTTCGGCGGCCATGTCGGGGTACTGCCGGTTTATGATTACCGGATTTGGTACCTGGTTGTTCATGAGCCGGAAAAAAGCTTTGCGTAGTTCCGGCATGGCATGTTTATTCTGGGTATACAGGATAATAATGGCCGTAGTATCTTGCCGCAACTGCTCAATTGTTTCCGAAGTTAAAGAATCTATATTCTGGAAAACGAAATTTATTTCGGGGTGACGGTTGTTCTTCTCCTGGTACTGGGTTGGCGTTAAAGCCGGATAATGTTCGGTTCGTTCACCGCCGGTTAACCAAGCCTCGTAATCAACAATTTCTTTTAAGCCGTTGGGCAACATAAAAGAAATGGGTTCGCTGCCAGTATAAATGTAATCGGTGCCTAAATCGTTCATGTTAAATTTATCCAGCAGCATCGAATACAAATGGCCCACACACTGCAGGTCGGCGTATTTAATAGCGGTTAAGCGGCTTAAATCGGCAATTACCCGGGGCACGTTGCTACCGCCAATATTACCTACTTCGGTCGTTTCGCGCTGGTGGTATTGGAAAGGATTAATCGGAACCTGACATACCGGTTTGATGCGCGTATGGCCCGGCCGCTCGGTATACCGGTCGATGAGCATGCGGGCCACCGGGGCTTCGTATTCTGGTGCTTCGGTTAAAGATACCCGCACCGTATCGCCAATGCCATCTTCCAGCAAAGTACCAATTCCCACCGCCGATTTAATGCGGCCATCTTCGCCTTCGCCGGCTTCGGTTACGCCTAAATGAAAAGGATACGGTTGCAAGCCTTCTTCAGTTAATTTTTGCGCTAGAAGCCGGTAAGCCTGTACCATTACTTGTGTGTTGCTGGCTTTCATGGAGAGCACAATATCGTAGTAGTGCAAGTCTTCACATATCCGCAAAAACTCCAGGGCACTTTCAACCATACCTAAAGGAGTATCGCCGTAACGGCTTAATATTCTATCAGATAAAGAACCATGATTGGTGCCGATGCGCATGGCCGTGCCGTGTTCTTTGCAAATTTTTACCAGGGGCACAAAGCGCTCCCGAATCCGAGCCAGTTCGGCCTGATAAGTGACGTCGGTATAATCTATAACTTCAAATCTTTTTTTATCGGCGTAGTTACCCGGATTAATCCGCACCTTCTCTACTATCCGGGCAGCGAGTTCGGCGGCATTGGGCGTAAAATGAATATCAGCAATTAAGGGTACGTTATAGCCCCGCCGGCGTAATTCTGCTTTAATATTGCGCAGGTTTTCGGCTTCTTTTACACTTGGCGCCGTTATGCGCACGTACTCGCAACCCGCCTCTACCATCCGGATGGTTTGTTCTACCGAGCCCAGCGTATCCATAGTGTCTACGGTGGTCATAGATTGCACCCGGATTGGATTTAGCCCTCCCAGGGCAACATCACCAATTTTCACTTCGCGGGTTTCGCGGCGGGTATAAGTAGTCAGGCTCGGACAATAATTCAGGTTCATAAGTACAGCGCTCTTGGATTTATAACTAAATAACGGGGCCGAATGTTCGGAAACGCTATTGCAAAATTAAGACCATTTATTTAAATTATGAGGTTTTGTTTAGAATCGTTTTGCCGGTCAGAGTGGCTTGATTATCTCCGAATAGCTTAAACCGGTACTATATTTGATGTACTCTATTTTATATTAATGGCTTTACACAACATGATTAATAAATATTTAAATAACGGATTACGCGAACGTTTGCAAGACCAGGCGCAAAGAATGGGTTTAAAAGGCAAACAGGCCATTGATATTATTTCTTTAACCACCAGCACCATAAAAGAGGTATTGCAAGCCGAACTTAAAAACGGTAATTACAACGGCGTTGTGGCCTTTTTAAAAAGTGCACCGGTTAAAGCCGGCACCGATTTGGTGGTTGATAAAATAATTCAGCGGTTGGTAGGTCGTTTAATATTGCGTTTTGGCTTACCGGGTGGTATTGCCTTAAACCTGGCTACTTTGCTGGTACCTTTCTTTTTAAAAAGAATCAGTAAAAAAGCTTTAAAAAGCGGTCAGGTACAGGATTTATTTAATTCGGTGGGTTTAAATAATACTATAGAAAAAATATCGATTCTGAAGAACCAAATTAAAGAAAAGTTTAAGCCGGGCCAGGCGGCCTAAGCAAAAGTTTACTAAAAACAATCCAATAAATAAAAAAGGCTCCGTTTCCGGAGCCTTTTTTATTTATTGGATTAGTGTGTGAATAATAATTCACGGTATTTAACCAATGGCCAGTCTTCGTCGTCTACCATGAGCTCCAGTTTATCTACGCTGTAACGGATAGTATCGAAGTAAGCTTTCACCTCGTCGCAGTACATGATAGCGCGCTCGCGGGTGTCTTCAATTTTATTAGCCACTTTGCGCTTGTCAATCATTTCATCCACATTTTTCTTGATAATACCAACGTGCCGCGAGATATCTTTAATGGTATCGAGGGTTACGTTAGAATATTCTTCGTCTAATCCCAGGTCGCGCAAACCTTTAATGTTGTTGATTAGCTTGTTCTGGTAAGCTACGGCGGTTGGGATAATGTGGTTAATTGCTAAATCGCCTAAAACGCGGGCCTCAATCTGAATTTTCTTGATGTACTCTTCAAGCAAAATCTCATGACGGGCATGCAATTCTACTTTGGTGTAAACCCCTAAGCGCGAGAATAATTCTTCGGCTTCTTTAGAAACAAAGAAATCTAATGCTTGCGGCGTCGTTTTCACGTTGCTCAAACCACGGCGGGCGGCTTCTTCTTCCCACTCTTTTGAGTAACCATTGCCTTCGAACCGGATTGGTTTAGAAGCAATAATATATTCCCGGATTACATCAATAATGGCAACTTCTTTTTTCTTGCCTTTCTCGATGGCCGCATCTACGGTTTTCTTGAACTCGATTAATTGGTCGGCCACAATGGCGTTTAATACCGTCATGGCATTGGCACTATTGGCTGATGAACCAACCGCTCTAAATTCAAATTTATTACCGGTAAAGGCAAACGGCGATGTACGGTTCCGATCGGTGTTGTCGAGTAAAATTTCCGGGATTTTATCGATACCCAGTTTCAGGTACATGTTGTCGCCTTTGTCGATGGCTACATCCGAATTATTTTCTAATTCTTCGCAAACCTGGTTAAGCTGTGAACCAATAAAGGCAGAAATAATAGCCGGCGGGGCTTCGTTGGCTCCTAAACGGTGGTCGTTACTGGCTGAAGCAATGCTGGCGCGTAATAAATCAGCGTTTTTGTAAACCGCCATCAAGGTAGTGGCAAAGAAAGCCAGGAATTGCAAATTTTCTTTTGGCCGTTTGCCCGGACCTAACAGGTTAACGCCGGTATCAGTAGACATAGCCCAGTTGTTGTGTTTACCGCTTCCGTTTACACCGGCAAATGGTTTCTCGTGCAACAACACTTTAAAGTTATGACGCTCGGCCACTTTGCTCATTAAATCCATCAGCAACTGGTTGTGGTCAACGGCTAAATTGGCATCTTCAAAAGTAGGTGCACATTCGTATTGGTTAGGCGCAACCTCATTGTGGCGGGTACGCAGCGGAATACCTAATTTATGGGCTTCCTGCTCAAAATCAACCATAAACGCGTGTACCCGGCTCGGGATAGAACCAAAATAATGGTCTTCTAACTGCTGGCCTTTGGCGGGTGAATGACCAAAAAGGGTACGACCGGTTAACATTAAATCCGGACGGGCCGCATACAAAGCCTTATCTACTAAAAAGTATTCTTGCTCAATACCCAAAGTAGCACTTACTTTGGTAACATCGCGGTCGAAATACTGACACACTTCTACCGCTGCTGATTCTAAAGCCACTAAGGTTTTTAACAAAGGAGCTTTATAATCCAGGGCTTCGCCGGTATAAGAAACAAAAATAGTAGGAATACAAAGGGTTTTGGCACCAGCAATTTCTATGATAAAGGCCGGTGAAGTAGGATCCCAGGCGGTATAGCCGCGGGCTTCAAAGGTATTCCGGATGCCACCGTTCGGGAAAGAAGAGGCATCGGGTTCTTGCTGTACCAGCGCCGAACCTTTAAAGTTTTCAATGGCCTGGCCATCGCTGTTTAAATCAAAAAAGCTATCGTGCTTTTCGGCGGTGGCACCGGTCAATGGCTGGAACCAATGGGTAAAGTGGGTAGCACCTTTAGCCAAAGCCCAGGTTTTCATGGCGGCGGCCACGGCATCGGCTACATTGCGTTCTACTTTGGTACCGTGCTTAATTGCGGTATTTAATTTTTTAAAATATTCGCCCGACATGGTTGTACGCATGGCTTCCATGCCAAAAACGTTTTTACCATAATAATCTGAAATTTTAGGAGCGGGGGATAACACTTCAACTGGCTGACGGCTTTCAGCTACTTCAAGTGCTTTGAAACGAAGGACTGCCATAGTTTTTTACAGTTTTTTTAATAGGTTTGCCAAAGGTACTAATAGTTTTAAATTCTGCTAATAACACCTTTAAAATTTTTATCATTTAAACCTAAATTTATGAAATATTTAAAATCAGGCTTAAAATTAATCTTCCTTTAAAAAAATATTATCCTTTTTTACTCAATGGCCTTTTTTTCTTAAACCCAGCGTTTATATAACACCCAGATAGGGGTTAGTTATAAAATGATGCTTATTCTATATTTGCACCATGAAAAGTAAGTGGGTTCTGCAGGTTAAATATTTTTTGGGCTGGATACTATATTTTATAGGAGCCAAAACAATTTTTCTGATTTACCATGCCAACCGGCTCCAGGATTTTAAAACTACCGAAGTATTTAATATTTTTTTGTACGGTTTTCGTTTAGATGCTTCTTTTACTGCTTACCTCTGCGTCCTTCCCTTTTTTTGTTATCTGGTGCAGTCGCTTTTCCCGAAGCTCCCCATCTATAAAGCGGTACATTATTATACCTGGGTACTGTTGTTTATTATTTCTTTGTTAACCGTAGCCGATCTGGAACTGTACCAGGCCTGGGGGTTTCGGTTAGATGCTACCCCTCTGCAATATTTGGTTACGCCCGCCGAAATGGCTGCTTCTACGGCCAGCTCGCCCCTGCTCCTGCTTTTTATCTTGTTTATGGGTTTAACACTGGTTTCGGTTTATTTATACTACCGTTTTTTTTATGGCTTTATCGTTATTCATAAAAGAGATTTTATTTACAGCTTTGTTAGTTTCTGGTTGTTGTTGTTGCTGATAATACCCATGCGGGGCGGCATTCAGCAAATACCCATTAACCACAGCGATGTATATTTTTCCGATAAAATATTTTTAAACCAGGCAGCTATTAATGTTCCCTGGAATGTCATGTACTCTTTAAGTACCCAGGCTTACAAAAACACCAACCCTTACAATTATTATAGTTCTGAAACCGCTAGTAAAATGGTGGGCGAATTATACCCGGTTTTACCGCCTGCCGGTGGGCAGAAAATAATTAACCAGGCGCGGCCCAATATCTTATTCATTATATTAGAAAGCTACACCGCTAAACTGGTAGGTTGTTTGGACGGCGAGCCGGGCGTAACGCCTAACCTGGACCAGATAGCCCAGAAAGGTATATTATTTAATAATATATACGCCAGCGGCGACCGGAGCGAAAAAGGTATAGTAGCCATTCTAAGTGGGTACCCCGTGCAGCCGCGGAAATCAATCATTAAAATGCCGCAAAAAACGCAGAATCTGCCGCATTTAAACCGGGAGTTAACAACTGCCGGTTACCACAGCAGTTTTTATTATGGCGGCGAGCTGGCGTTTGGTAATATAAAATCTTACTTAAAAAATGCCGGTTACCACTCTTTAATCAGCAAAGATGATTTTGACGCCAAAGATTATAATTCTAAATGGGGCGTGCACGACCATGTATTGTTGCAGCGGGTTTTAAAAGATTTAAAAAATGAAAAGCAGCCTTTTTTTACCACGGTTTTTACCCTGAGCAGCCACGAACCCTACGAAATTCCCATTCCTAAAAAATTTCCCGAAAAAGAAGAAGCCGACCAGTTTAAAAATTCGGTGTATTATACCGATTACGCCTTGGGTAAATTTTTTGCGCAAGCCCAACAAGAACCCTGGTGGGCAACCACATTGGTGGTATTGGTAGCCGACCACGGGCACCGTTTTCCTGGCAACGATTTATTAGATGCGCCTTCAAAATATAAAATTCCGTTTATTTTAACTGGTGGTGCTTTAGCCGCCCAACCGCAGATAATTTCTAAAGTCGGTTCCCAAACCGACATTATTCCGACGGTATTAGCCCAGTTAGATTTACCATATAGCCAGTTCTCTTGGGGGAAAAATTTACTAAACCCAGCCACACAGGATTTTGCGTTTTACATTTTTCAGGATGGCTTTGGGTTTGTTACGCCCCAGGGAGCCGCAACTTTCGATAATATTTCAAAGAAAGTGATCCGGCAAGATACGGGTGTTACGCCGGCACAAATCAACTACGGCAAGGCCTACATGCAGGCTTCTTTCCAGGACTTTCTGCAGAAATAATGGTTAAATAAAACACGCGGCAGCCTTTCAGCATCAATTTAAAATTTAGTTATAATTTATTATTTTACAGCGAGGTAAGTAATTTTATTCCAATCAGCATTAACTTTTACCCTGATTCTGGCTACTGGATTTTTACCGGTAAAAGCTGTATCTTTGCGGCCTCATGAAAAAAGTGGCATTTTATACGTTGGGCTGTAAGCTTAACTTTTCCGAAACTTCAACCATTTCGCGGTTATTCCAGGAACGGGGTTACGAGAAAGTAGCTTTTGAAGATACGCCGGATATTTATGTAATTAATACCTGCTCGGTTACCGATAATGCCGATAAAAAATGTCGGAAAGTAGTAAAAGAAGCTTTAAAGCATGCGCCAGACGCCTTTATTACCATTATTGGCTGCTATGCGCAATTAAAACCCAAAGAAATTGCCGAAATTCCGGGGGTACACGCGGTATTAGGAGCCGCCGAAAAATTCAGGTTGGTTGATATTCTGGATGGTTTTGTAAAACCCGAAAAAGCCCAGGTACACGCCAGTGCTATTAGCGAAGCCAATACCTTTAACACGGCCTATTCTTTCGGCGACCGCACCCGCACCTTTTTAAAAGTACAAGATGGTTGTGATTATTCTTGTACCTTTTGCACCATACCTTTAGCGCGCGGCAAAAGCCGAAGCAACACCATTGCCAGTGTTTTAAAAGCTGCCCATGAAATTGCTGCCACCGAAGTAAAAGAAGTAGTGCTTACCGGGGTAAATTTAGGCGACTTTGGCATACAACCTGGTTTGGGCCGGCAAGAGAATTTTTACGAGCTTGTTCAGGCTTTAGATAAAGTGGCCGGCATAAACCGCTACCGCATTTCTTCTATCGAGCCCAATTTACTAACCGACGATATTATCCGGTTTGTAGCGGGTTCAAATAAATTTATGCCGCATTTTCATATTCCGCTCCAGTCGGGCAGTAATAAAATATTAAAATTAATGCGGCGGCGGTATTTGCGCGAGGTTTATGCCAGCCGGGTTAGTCTAATAAAAAGCTTAATGCCGCACTGCTGCATCGGGGTAGATGTAATTGTTGGTTTTCCCGGCGAGACCGAAGCTGATTTTCTGGAAACGTATAATTTCCTGAACGAACTGGACATTAGTTACTTGCACGTTTTCCCGTATTCCGAAAGAGACAATACCCGGGCCATAGATTTACCCGGCACGGTGCCGCCTAAAGAACGCAACCGCCGCGCCGACATGCTCCGGATTTTATCCGAGAAAAAGAAAAGAGTATTCTACGAGCAGCACCTGGGCCACGAAACCAATGTTTTGTTTGAGGCCGATATTCAGAACGGCTTAATGGAAGGCTTCACCGAAAATTATATCCGGGTAGTGGCCAAGTACGATCCGCTCCTGGTTAACGAAACCAAAACCGTTCGGCTGACTCAAATTAATAGCCAGGGATTAATGGAAGTAGAAGAAGCTTCGGTTGAGGTTTTACATCATTAAATATTATAAATCAAAATATTAAAGCATAAATCCGGAAATAATATTCCGAATTTATGCTTTTAAGGGCATTACCATTTCGTACTGGGTAATAAATAACTCCAGACCAACTGCTTTTAAAAAAGCCAGGGTGGCGTTACTTGCTTCATCTACGTTTATAACGGCCACGGGCAATGTTTGCCCCTGGGTTAAATGCCGGAGTAAATGTAAGCCCAGGCCTTGGCGATGGTAAGCCGGCGCAATTGCAAACTGCGCTACCCGGTTGGTATTCGTTTGTAAAACCCCATAACCAATTAATTCATCTTTATCATACACTTCTATAATCCGGTTAAAGGGCCGGGTGCGTTCCAGGGCCGCCAAATTGTATTGCCAGGAAGGCTCATAATCCCGGTATAGCGTTAAAACGTCGGGGTTTAACGCCGTAACTTCCCGAAATTCTATACCGGCTACCAGCGCCTTTACCCGCGATTCATCTAAAAAACCTTTGTAGCTAATTAAATTGCGGACTACCTTGAAACCAATGGTTTGGTAAGTTTTTACGGCCACCCGGTTTTTTTGTACTACTTCCAGTAAGCATTGTTCTACCCCGGCTACGCGCAGTTGAGGAATAGTAAAATTATACAGTTGCTGCGTTATTTTCTGGCCGCGAAAAGCCGGAACTACCCCGGTACCTCCGTTATAAGCCGTTACTTTTCCGCTCCAGGAGTTAATGCCCTGCAAGATAAACCCTACCAACTTTCCATCGGCAAAAGCTCCCACCGAATGCTGTAACTGGATGCCATCGCGGAGCAATTTTTCTTCGAACTGCGGGGTGGTAAAATGCATTGGAACCACATAATCCGAGAAAGCCAGGTTAAAACTTTCGGCAAGTGTAGCAAGGCTTACGTCTTGTAGGGTGTTAAATAGCATAGTTTACTTTAATTGATAACTAAATTCAGCAAGCCAAATTATAAAATTTAACGGCGCACTGCCGGGAAATTTTCAGATTCTGTAGGCTTGCTTTTGGTGGGTAACCAGTATCGGATGCCAAAAGATAAACTCATCAGGCTGGGGTAACCCGGAATAAAAGTGGTAGAAAAATCGTATTTACTATTTATAGCCAGGTTGTATTCAAATTCGCCGGCGTACGGAATAAATTTATACTGCCATTGGGTATGCTGGGTACCATCAAAAAATCCGGAATCTTCGTAATCTGGCAAACGGTACCAGTTGCGCCGGTAAACCAGAGTCGGGCCAAAACCACCGTTCATCGAATGTTTGCCTTTTTTAAATATTACCCAGCGCACGCCTACATGCGTAAATCCACCCAACTGGGCAGCACAATCTGAATAAACCGCCTGTATGGCTTTTAGCGAAAATTTGTCTGGTTTTATAAAATATTCATAGCCCAAGGTACCGCCCAAATTAAATACCAGGTAGCCTTTTTTATCCGGATTCAGGGGCATTAAAGGCGCGTTTACATCGCCTTTGGGGTGCAGGCTTAAACCAAAAAATTTCAAGTTCAGGTTATGCTGACCAAGGGCCGGAACAGATATAAACAAACTCAAAACGAATGGTAATAAAATCTTTTGCATGCTACTTTTAATTTAAGCCTTCTCCCCAATTTTAATTAGTTAACCACTAAATAAATTTTAGCTGCGTTTCAGGTTGTTGAGGGCATTAGCCCATTGATTTTGACCAGCCTGAAATCAGATTAACTACAAAAGGCTTACCTTTCTACATTAATTATTTAACTTTAATGGCCGCCGATTGTTTTGGCCCTTAAAAATTGCCCCGTAAAGTTAAACTCAGATTCCGGCCCGCTGCACTAATGGTTGAGGCAAAAACCCGGTAGTGCCGGTCAGCAATATTTTCTAGATTGGCCTGGATTTGTAGTCGCGGATGAATTTGGTAAGCTGTTCTTATATTTAAGGTATACCAGGCTGGCAGGCCGTTGGGAGTAGCAAAGGCAAAATTATCTTCGCCCAATAGGTTATAATCGGCTAACGCT
This sequence comes from Adhaeribacter sp., assembly GCF_057359045.1. Classification (NCBI taxonomy): domain Bacteria; kingdom Pseudomonadati; phylum Bacteroidota; class Cytophagia; order Cytophagales; family Hymenobacteraceae; genus Adhaeribacter; species Adhaeribacter sp. The sequence continues at coordinate 6,875 of NZ_JBMQUD010000061.1, read as the reverse complement.
TTGCGGCCATTATACAACACAAAAAATTCGCCCCGAAACTTTTTCAGGTTTAATTTTATACTGGTACGGCCAAATAAAGGCGGAATGTGATCCAAGGGGTAGTCGGCAGAATCGGTTTTAATGCGGCCTAAGGTATAGTTCAGGCTGCTGGCCAACGATATAGCCGGGCTAAGGTCGGCGGTTAAACTGCCGCTGAAGCCATAAATATAAGCTTGCTGGGCGTTTTTATTCGTGAGCACCTGGCTAAGCTGGTTTTGATACAGGATTTGGTTTTCGCCGTTAAAAGTGCCGGGTTGCGTAGTAATGGCCTGGCGGTACCAAGTGTGGTAACCCGTGGCTTCTACCCGAATTTTATTCCGAAAACCTTTGGCAATCGTTATTTCGGTGTTATAGGTAAATTCCGGCTGTAAATCAGGATTAGGCACAATAATCGTACCCGTCACGCTCTCAAAAACTTTGCTTAAATCATCCACATTAGGAGCCCGGAATCCACTCGAAGCCAAGGCCGCTAACCGCCAAGCCTTTCCGGGTAAAAAGGTTAAACCTAAATTGCCATTCAGGGCACCGTTATTTTGCCGGATATGGTCAAACGGAAATGGGAAAAAAGTTTTGTCTTCAAAGTTAGCGGTAAGCTTTACCTGGCTGTACCGCAGTCCATCGTGAATAATAAACTTAGGCGACGCTTCGTAGGCATGGGTAAAGTAAGCGGCTACCGTTTGCATATCGGAACCACCATTGGGGTAACGGGTATCGAGCGGTGATTTTTCGTCAGTGACAATATTTAAGCGGTAAGCCGATGAATGTACCTGGTTATAGTTACCTTCTAAACCATAACGAAATTCGTTTTTACCAGCTTCTTTTTCAAAATCGAGGTTTAAAGAATATACATTTACCTGCTCTACCCGGCTATTCAGAATGTTATTGCGGAACGCGCGGTCTTGCCGGCTTTCTTCTATGCGTTGGTAACCGGCTATAAAACGGGCATTCTGGTAAAAAAAATTGCTACCCTTTTTATCGAAAGTATAAGCCGAAAAAAATCTTTTCTGAGGGCCGTAATACCACTCAGCAAAGCGCGGTTGGCTGTTGTTGCCTAGCAAAGTTAAACGGTCGTACCGCGGAATATCCGAAGAAGTTGAATATTGCAAATTCAAGGTATGGATACCATTTGCGTTGGGCTGAAACTTAATTTTTTGCAGAAAATCGTACTGGCGATAACCGGTTGGCCGGAGCAGATTGGGGTTGGTTGTGGCTATCATACTATCGCGTTTCTGGAAACGCTGCACATAAAAGCGGCGCAACCCGGTTGCTTCCGGAAATTGGTTGTGATGTTTACCCTGCCTTAAATCTGAAAAATGGGTATAGGTAAACGCCGATAAAAAGGCAATATTCCTGAAGCCCAGGTTTATTTCGGCATGGCCGGTTTTTTCCTGGGCAGCCGAAGCGTAACGGGTAAACGCCTGCCCTTTTAATATTTTTCTTTGGTTTTCCGGGGCTAATTCCGGATTACGGGTATAAAAATGCATAACTCCGCCCAGAGCATCGCTGCCGTAAACCACCGAACCCGGCCCAAATATTACTTCGGCTCTGTCCAGAATGGCATTATCGAGGGTAATGACGTTTTGCAAATGGCCGCCCCGGTAAATGGCATTATTCATCCGGACGCCATCTACCACCAACAATACTTTATTAGCTTCGAAACCCCGTATAATAGGGCTGCCGCCACCCAACTGGCTTTTTTGCACCAGTACATTACCGGTTTGCTGCAGTACATCGGCCGTGGTGGCTTGCCCCATAAAAGCTATATCTTCTTTCCGGAGCACCTGAATGGGTTGGGGAACTTCTTCTTTTTTTTCGGCGAAGCGGCTGGCCGATACCACTATTTCGCCCAAAGCGTAACTGCTCTCGGTAAGCAACACCCGGTAGTTTTGCCGTTGCAGCGTATTAAAGTCTAAGCGGATATACTGGTACCCCACCGCCCAAAATTCTACTGCGCCGCTTTGGTTTATTGCCGAAATATCTGCTTGCCCCAGATGGTTGGTACTGAAAGTAATATTTGTCTCCGGAAAGGTAATATTTACCCCCACTATGGGCTGCAAATCAGCTTTATTGGTAACGGTAATTACCTGGGCAGCAATTGGTAAACTGAGCCAGAAAAGAATAAAAGTTAAGTTAAAATTTAATTTCAAGACTAATCCGGACGGCTAGGATAGTAAAACATGCAAATATTACTTAATAAATACCAGTTATATATATGCCCGGTATTAGCTCCAGTTCTGGTCGGGTTTAGGTTTTAACCGTTTAGCTGCGGCAATTACATCGGCTAATTCTACCAGATCGCTCAATGGGTCTGAGTCGAGGGTGGTAACCCGGTTAAGTTCTTTTTGCCACCGCCGCAGCTCTTGTACGTAAGGTTCGTGCAATATTCTTTTCAGGTTTTCGCCGTGGGGTTCTAAATCGCAAATGCCGTTGTGCAGCCATTCGCCGGTGTGCCAATCGGGCATATCTACTGCCGGAAACAAACAGATACCGTGTAGATCCATGCCTTCATTTACCGCCGCCATCGATTCTTCCATTACATCTTTTAACCAGGCCGCCCGGCCGCCTTCCATGCCGCTGGTTTCGCCGATAATCATGGGCCGTTTATACCGCACCCAAATCAATTTTAACAATTCACACAAAGGTTTTATGCGCTCGTCGTGCGGCTCCAGCGCTGCGTGCGGACCTTCTGCGCGGTATTCCATCTGGCCAAAAGAATAATTATTGGCTCCCACAATATCTAATATTTCCGGGGAGCCACCCAGCTCGGGGTGCTTCAGCCCTGCGATTATATCCCAGGCCAGAAAAGTATCGACGTATGTTTCGTGGTAAGCCAGCGGTATTTGGTCGGGCCGGTCGTAAGGCGCTACTACCTGCACCAAAGGGTCGATGTGCACCATGCGGGCGTCGGGTACTACTTCCCGGATGGCTTTTACGCCGGCTATGGCCGCTTTACACAAACTTAACCGCAAAGCAAAGCGGTCTTCTTTTGTTTTTTTAAAAGGAGCAACCCACCCCCATTCGCCGCCGCAAAAAGAGAAAAAAGTAATTTCGTTTATCGGGGTAAAATAATGCTGCCCTGGTAAACGTTCGGTTACGTACTCTGCTGCTGCCCGGCAATAATCGGCAAATCTTACGGCAAACGCATCGGTAAAAGGGTCCAGATCGTCGGGGTAGCCGTAGTGGCACAAATCCCAGATGGGCAGAATCTGGGCGCTTTTCATGGCTTCTAAAACGGGGTCTAATTCCGAAAAATCGTACTTACCTTTATTATCTACCAGGGGCCAGGGAATACCTTCGCGGGCCACCGCAATACCCAAGGTGCGCAACATCTGGTAATCTTCCTGTATGTACAGGTGGTGCTGGGTTTCCTGAATTAAATTTCGGCGGCCTTTGTCTTTCCAGTTAAAAGTAGAGCATTCAAATCCAGAAATAAAAAAAGTCGGGAAAATACCAGCCTTGATTGTCATAGGCCATTGCTGTTGTGTTGGTAAAGGTTTATTTGCTTAATTTATTCTGTTCTAATACGCGAATATTTAGAAATGAATAAAAAAATTAAGCAAATAAAAAATTCTGGCTTCAAGCTATTTAGAACTGGTTTGGCGGTTTGAATATTTCGTAAAAGGCTGCTTGGCCGTGTGTTTTTCACTGGCAAGAAATCAGATTAAAGCTAACAAATGGGCGGTGATAACTCTACAAATGGCCGCCATAAGTACTTTTGAAGAAACGCAAAACAGGTTACTATATCTGAGGAGGCTGGCTAATAATATTAAGATTCACTAAAATGTTTCTGGCTATTGTCAAATAGCTATCTAAATATTTCATAATCCAGTAGCAAAATTTTTAAATTACTCGTACCGGAGAGATTCTATCGGGTCGAGGCGGGAAGCTTTGTAAGCGGGGTATAAACCAGAAAACAAGCCTACAGCTATACACACAATTAGGCCAATTAAAATCCAGAACCAGGGCACAAAAAAAGTACCTTCGCCAATGAGTTTGGCAATACCGTTGCCCATTAAAACGCCCAGAATAATGCCTAAAATGCCGCCCAGTAAACACACCACTATGGCTTCTACCAAAAACTGCTGCTGAATTTGTTTTTTGGTGGCACCTAATGCTTTACGTACGCCAATTTCGCGGGTCCGTTCAGTTACCGATACCATCATGATATTCATTAACCCAATAGAAGCGCCTAGGAGCGTAATAAAACCCACCAGCGACCCACCAATTTTTAAATACCCCGACATATCATTCAGGCTTTTGAGCATGGAGTCGCTGCGGTTAATTTCAAAAGACTCTTCGTGGCCCAAAGGGTCCTGGCGCACTTTGCGCATAACACCCGTGGCTTCGGCCATTATATAATCAAAATTATCGTTATTCAGAATAGTGGTTTTAATGTCGTAAGTAAGGGCCCGCGACCGCGGAAAGTTATTGCCGGTTACCAAAGGTACCAGCAACATGCGGTCGGCTCCGCCCCCACCCATGTTGCTACCACTTTTTTCTAACTGCCCCACAACTTTAAACCGGCGGCCCATAAAACTGATGTTCTTGTAAATAGGGCTTTCCTGTTTAAATAAATTTTGCGCAATTTCGTGCCCGATAATAACCACATTGGCACCACTTTCGAGTTCTATCGCCGAAAAAGACCGGCCATTGGCTATATTAAAATTTTCGTTCAAAAGGTAATTTTCGTCGCCGGCCACTACTGTAGAGTTAGGATTGGTTTTTACAGTATTGTTTTTAACCACCACTGCCCCGCTAATATTGGCCGAAATACTAACCCGCATGTTTTCATTCACCGATTCTTTATATTTCTTGGCCTGCAAATAAGAGATGGGCGGGTATACTTTATCGGCCCGGCCACCCCGCCGGAAAGAATTGGAATAACCTTTACTTACAATATCAAAAGAGTTGGCACCAAAGCTCGAGAAGGTCTCGTTGATAGAATATTTTATGCTTTCGACGGCGGTTAAAATCCCTACCAACGACATAATACCAATAGATACAATCAGGGCCGTTAAAATAGTGCGGAGCAGATTACTCTGAATGGCCCGCAGACCTTCCTTTATATTTTCGAGTAAATTCATAAATAAATAAAAAAATTATATACCCTTACCAGCCCCGTTCGTTATAAAAAACCTACCTTTTGCTTTATAAAGTTATAAGGTATTTTTAATATATTTAAAACTATTTTGTGCGGAGGTGCAGTTTTGCTCTACTATATGATAAATCGTTTTTTTACCTGCCTGTCTTTGCTGTTGTTATTGGGTTACCGGTCCTTGGCTTCAGAAATCTTAATCCCGATGGACGCGAGTCAGAAAAATCATTTAAAAGCTTATGGTCTGGCTTATCATGCGCTTACGTTGCAAGTAGAGGTAGATTGGCTGCTGAATTACCGGGGCGGCAGTTTTGCCTTTAAACATTCGCCTACTTTAGAAAATGAGCTGGTAGTACGGGGCATTTCTTACCAGGTAATTTCAGATGCGCAATATTCTACAATCTTATCCCAGATTAGTAACCCCGACGAAAACATGGATTTAATGAAGCTGGAGAAAGTACCTAAAATTGCCGTGTATTCGCCTAAAACCAAACAACCCTGGGACGATGCCGTTACGCTGGTGCTTACCTACGCCGAAATTCCGTACGACATAATTTTTGACGAAGAAGTGATGGATAATGTACTACCCAAATACGACTGGCTGCACCTGCACCACGAAGATTTTACTGGCCAGTACGGTAAATTTTACGTGCATTACCGCAATTACCCCTGGTACCGGGCCCAACAACAAGAAGCAGAAGCTATTGCCGCAAAATACGGCTTTAACAAAGTAACGCAGCTTAAGTTAGCGGTAGTTAAAAAAATGAAAGAATTTTGCGCTGGCGGCGGCTTTATGTTTGCCATGTGTTCGGCCACAGATACCTACGATATTGCTTTAGCCGCCGAAGGAACCGACATTGCCGATGTTATGTACGATGGCGATGCCCCCGACCCGCAGGCACAACAAAAACTGGATTATTCTAAAACCCTGGCTTTTAAAGATTTTAAAATTAGCCGCAATGCCTACGAAGTAGAGTTTTCGGATATAGACAACCAATTATTTGAACGCAACCTGCAGCAGAACAACGATTTTTTCCAGTTATTTACGTTTTCGGCCAAGTGGGACCCCATCCCTACCATGCTTACGCAAAACCACGAAAAAACCATAAAAGGGTTTATGGGCCAGACCACCGCGTTTAAAAAGCCTTTAATAAAGCCCGAAGTTGTTGTAATGGGCGAAACCAAAGCGGCCAACGAAGTGCGGTATATGCACGGCACCCTGGGCAAAGGCACCTGGACTTTTTACGGCGGCCACGACCCCGAAGACTACCAGCACATGGTAGACGAAGAACCTACCGATTTAACCTTACATCCCAACTCGGCGGGCTACCGTTTAATTCTAAACAATATTTTATTCCCGGCGGCTAAAAAGAAAAAACAAAAGACCTGAGTTTTGCTGTTCGTTAATCGGTGTTTTAATCAAATTCAATTTTGTAGGGAGGGGCACGATTTACCGGTAAAGTACTAGAAAAAAGGTAAAAATAATCTCTGTTCAGAATACAGGAAAAGGGTTTACTTTGATATCTAATCTTATGATAAATACCAGTAAATTTCTGGCTTATTATATTTAAGCGAAGGGAAAGAAAGGTAATGCCTGGTGCCGGCAGTGGGTCAATCCCTTGGGCCGGCATCAGGGTTTGCTGCTGGCATAATGGTTACATAGCCGTGTTGAGAGGTCTTTTTTGTTGGATAACTTATAAAATTAAAAGAGCCTGGTTTATCCAAGCTCTTTTTTGTTTAG
>NZ_JBMQUD010000060.1:0-16598 GCF_057359045.1 Adhaeribacter sp. | reverse complement strand
TGGGCCCGTTTTGATAAGCAGAACGAAAAAGGCGAGATATTTAAACCTATTCCGCGCGACCGCGATATGGCATTTTTTGTGAACCAGGGCGTGGTACCCAATATTGCCAGCCGCAAGTGGTTAATGCCTAAAATTCAGGGTTTCGACGACGACATCCGCGATATTGCTGGCTTTAACTTTAATGCCCGTTATTTTGATCGTACCTTTTTAACCCAACTCTCGCTGCGCGATTGGCTGGAAACAGCTAATTCGCTTAAAAGCAGTTTAACCGATGCGGCCATTGATAGTGCTACCCAACTTTGGCCAACGCCTATTTACAAGCTTTCGGGTACGCAAATTGCGGCCGATTTAAAAGCGCGGCGCGATGCTTTACCCCGCTATGCCGCCGAATATTATCGTTTTTTGGCTCGTGCGGTAAACGTGGTGGGTAGCGATAAAAACGAATTATTTGAAGTAGTGCGCAAAGACGATGAAAATACCGATGTTACAGTTAAAAAAATAAGTAAAAGCGGCGATTTGGAGCAAATAATTTATCAGCGCCAGTTTAAAACTTCAGAAACAAAAGAAATACGGTTATACGGGTTAGATGGAGAAGACCAATTTAAAATAGCCGGTTCGGTAAACAAAGGCATAAAAGTAAGGATTATTGGCGGCGACGATGCCGATAAAATAACTGACGAATCGGCGGTAAGGGGTATGTCTAAAAAGACCTTTGTGTACGACACCCGCGCCGGCAACACCTTTAATTTGGGCCGCGAAACCAAAAACATGACGTCCTCAGACCCGGAGGTAAACGAATATGACCGCCAGGCTTTTGTGTACGATTATGCCGGGCCCTTAGGAGCCGTAGAGTATAACCGCGATAACGGTATTTTACTCGGTGCCGGCGTCCTGATTAAAAAGCAAGGCTTTAAAAAAGAACCGTTTGCGGCTTCGCACCGTTTGCTGGGCAAATACGCCTTGCTTACCAACTCGTTCCGGTTTAATTATCAAGGCTATTTTACCCACCTCGTTAAAAAGTTTGACCTGCAGTTAAACCTGGATATCCGGACACCTAATTTTAATGCTACCTTTTTTGGTTTAGGCAACGAGTCGGTGTTTAACCAGGACCTCGACATTGAATATTACCGGTATACCTCGCGCCAATATTATTTTAATGCTTTAATTGGCCGGAAAGTAGGGAAACACCACTTGTTTTTGGCGGGTCCATCGTACCAGCGGGTTAATCTTAACTTAACGCCCGAGCGCTTTATTACCAATTTTGCCTGGCAGCAAGACGGCAATTTTGATTTGTTTGAAGCCCAAACTTATGGTGGCCTGGAGTTGCAGTACCAGTTAGATACCCGCGATAAAGTATCTATGCCCACCAAAGGAATAGTTGCCCGGGCCGGAACCGGTTTTTACACAGGCTTATCGAGCGGCGAATCTGATTTTTCGCGAACTTTTGGCGAATTAAGCTTGTACCGTACTTTCCGGATTCCGATTAAAGTTACCGTAGCCAACCGGGTAGGTGGTGCCCGCAACGCTGGTACGTACGAATTTTACCAGGCTAACCGGCTCGATGGCAACTCTAATTTGCGGGGTTACCGTCAAAACCGGTTTGCTGGTGGCAGTAGCTTTTACAACAACACCGATATCCGGATAAAACTCTTTAATTTTCAAACATATTTGTTCCCGGGTTCATTTGGTATTCTGGGTTTCCACGATGTGGGCCGGGTTTGGGAGAAAAACGAAACGTCTAAAAAGTGGCACCGGGGCTACGGCGGCGGTATCTGGATTTCGCCAGTTAACATGTTAGTATTCTCGGCGGAGTACGGTGTTTCGGAAGAAAGTCGTATGCCGTGGCTGCGTGCCGGCTTCTTATTTTAATAATAAAGCTTAGCTTTAGTGCTCTCCCAGATTAATTACTAGAACTAAATGGGGGCTCAGATAGTAAAAGAGCCTTTATAGGCCTAAACTCATATTTTTTAATTTGGAGAAGCATTAGTGCTTCTCCAAATTAAAAAATAATCCGGCTGGTGATAATACAGGTATATGTGCCGCAGCTATTACTGGTCTGGAATCTCGTTTTATTAATTGCCTGCCATAACATGGCAATTAAGTAAAAAGCAAAATTAAAGTTAGCTGGGCCTATTCTTTAAGCTTTACGTTTTCGGGTAAGGTAAAGTCTCCCGACGAAAGATTCATTTTGGTTATTTCTGTTGCTGTAGAGGTCCAGATAAAACCTTGTTTTTGGCTTGTCATGGTATATTTTAAAGCTAAAGCCCCGTTGGTGGCCTCTAAATATTTATTCCATTCTCCAAACTGGTGCCGGGCAAAAGTTTTTACATCTGTTTTAATTTCGGGGCTATAGAAATAAATGGTAATTGTTTCGTCGGTTTCTATTTTTATAGCTTTGCAAGTATAACCAGCAATTTTTTCGGTTAATGGTAAATGAGTAACGGTAAATTTCTGGGAAGTTGGTTTTCCGGCATCAAGTTTCTGCGCCTCGTTCTCTGCGCTAAAGTAAAAGTAGGTGTTGGTTTCGGCGTTATATAATTGCTGGAGTTTACCCTGGCGCGTAGATTTATAATTTTGTGCGTTAATAAAGTATTCCTGCCCATTGCCCAGGTAAGTAATAAGTTTACTGTTTAGGTCATTGCCCTGGAGGTCGGTAAAAGAATATTTATAAATTATTTTTCCGGTAAATATTTTATCTGCGGCTTTAAAGGCAGTAAAACACAGGATTACGGAAAAGAATAAAATTAATTTTTGCATTGGTAAGTAAATTATTATTTAGGTTACCAAAGTTAAGTAAATATTGTATTAGAATAATATTTAGTTTCCGTTGGAAAGAAGGTTTCTCACTCCTTGGTTGGCGCCCCCACCAACCGAAAGAAAGCTATTTAACAAACTATTCTGTGAGGTACAGCGCTGGGTAGAGCCTTTAATTCAGTAAAGTTGAACTGGATGATTCATTTATAAATATTAGCAAATCAAAATTATCGGTTACATTCGTATCTGAAAATTCATTTTCTACCTTTACGGCCCCAACACTTCTGATATTCAATTCGTTTTGTAACCATTTGGCGTGTTCTGAATGATCGTTCTTTACCTTTCGTAAATCCAGAATAAAAATTGGCTCATCTATGGCATTGAAAAAGTACTCGTAAGTTCCAGGATAAGAATCCTGGGCTTTGTAGTTGCTTAAGCCATTACTGCCCATGGCGGTATATTGTCCTTTGTGAAAAGTAAACCCAATGGTTAAATATTCATTTCCTAAAGAATCGGCCAGGTATTTGCCCATGCTGGTGCCGGTTTTCTTTATATGATAATTATGCGCCCAAATAGCAATTTTTGACTTTGGGTTATTAGATTTAATCCACATCAGGTTTTCGGCCATAAATTTGTCCCGGGAAGTTGGGTTTTTAACCAAATATTGTTCAATTATGCGGGTATTCCGATGTAACCAGTCTTTTCTAACTTTGGTAAGATTAGCCTGGGTGATGGTTTTGTTTATGGAAGTTAACAAATTATGAATCTCATCTTTTTCTCCTGAAGAAACAATCATCCGGCCCGTGTTCTTACTCCTTTTATCTAGTTCTTCTAATTTTTGTTTTAAAGTTCCAAGCTGGCCATGTACCTGCGGTTGGTCCTGGAGGTAAAACTCCAACTCTTTAACCGGCCCGGAATAAAATTGCATATCAAAACCGGTAAACTGAATATTCTGTTTTGATTTATTGTGCGCTTTCATCCAGTCTACCATATGCAAAACTTCTTGGGTCCGCCAGGTCCAAAAGTGCATTCCTTTTATTAAAGCAGTTGGGTCGCCTTTTTTATCCAGAATATAGTCGTTTAGTTTGTATGATTCGGGCATATTTGCCTCAATAGAGAAAATATTAAAGCCTTCGTTTTCGGCGAGGTATTTTACCAGGCGGTGCTTCATTTTAAAAATCTCACTTGAGCCGTGGGTAACTTCCCCCAGCGCTACCACTTTCGAGTCTCGAATTAAATTTTTAAGCACCTTTAAGTCGTTATTTGACTGAAAACCGGGTTCAAAAGCTTTTAGGGGATAGATTTGACTTTTTAACCAAGCCAGTTCTTCTTTAGTTGGTTCGGTTAAGCGGGGTTTTAGGTCAATAAATTTTTTGCCATCTATAAATACTTCAAAATCGTCGAACCAGGCAGTGCCCTCACCAACCAATAAAGCTCCAAAATTAATATTGGTTACTTTTTCATCCACTTTCATTTTAATGGAAGCATCTTGCCAGTTGTTGGTTCCTGTTATTCCCCGGTCCATCATATTGTCGAAACCTAGAGTCCCGTCTTGTCCATCAACTCTCCACCAAAGTCCGGCATATCCATTTTTTATCGAATCGGTCTTTATTTTGCCTCTAAATTCTATATTCTGGCCTACTACAAACTCAATCGGAAAGCTCCCTCTACAAACGCCAAATTGATTTTTCTGGGGTTTGTTGCTTTTAATTTTTAAACTCTTGGCAGAGTTAAAGTTTTCCTTTTCATCCAGGTTTGCTAAGTAACCATCCTGTCCAAGATACCACTTTTGCGGAAGGCCGGTTCCCCGTGTTTCATAATCAAAGCCAAGGTTTAAAAACTTTTGGGCATAACCTGTCCCTGATACACAAGTAAGTAAAATGGCTAAGATTATTTTCATAATGGTGGTTTTAGGCCTCAAAATGGTTTCGGGATTGCGTGAAAATAAGAAACTAAAGGGATGCTAATTTATTGGTAAACAGTAGTATAGAAAAGTATTAATTATGCACCAGGAAAGCAACTTAATTACAGAAGAATTTATATCTGGTCCTGATTTTCTAGTGTGCGCAATAAAGATGATGAGTCTCACTCCCCGGTTAGTGCCCCCACCAACCGAAAGAAAGCCAGCTGTTAAAGTTATTCCTAAAGTCTGTTAGGGCACAGACCTTGGTAGAGGGATTACAATGCCCGCCAAACTGGCCAGTAAACCTGCTTGTAAATTATTAGAATACAAACCGGCCAACAAAGGCCAGCCAATACAGAAAGCCGCTAATACTGGAATGTGTAAACCTGGTTATTTTATTTAAAAAAAACTGTTTACTTCTTGTAGAACAAATTGCTTAAAAGGTTTGCTCTCCATATTATTTTAGGCAGCAAGTTTAGTTTTATAGGTAGCGCCCGCAGGGGCGAGCACCCATGGTTTAGGTTTAAGCGGCAGTGCCGTTAAACTAGATAAATTGAATTAAATATTTTTGTACTGCTTTTTATCAGCCCTTGTTATACCGCTTTACTTTTTTCGGGAAAATAAAACCAGGTGCAAAGCGCGGGTATCGGCGTGGTTGTTTTCTGGGTTAACTTTACTAGTTCAAAATTGTTTGGGGCAAGTTCTTGCCGTAAATAATCCCGCCGATAACAATGCCAGTACATTCTGTTGCCGCTATTACTGGTTGGGTCCCGATACTTTGCAATTGCCTGCTATGGCGTTGCAATAAACTACGCCGGTGGCGGGTGCACCTTGCTTATGACAAATGTCTTGGTTTTTGTTTTTGAGCAGCAAGTTCTATTATTTCGTTAATTCTTTTTTGCCTGGTTTCTGGTCGTTTGGCCAGTACCAACCACTGCAAAATGGCTTTTCTGGCAGATTTACTTAGGCTTAGGAAAAAGTCTTTTGCATTTTGTTTCGTTTCAAATTCCGCAGCAAGGTCTTCCGGAACGGTTAGTTCTTCCACGGTGTCTAAGATGGTCCAGGAGCCGTTTTGTTTGGCAGTTGCAATGCTTTGGTAGCCAGCTTCAGTCATAAGCCCGGCCTCAATAAGCTGCTGTACTTTTGCTTTGTTTATTTTTGACCAAGTGCTTTTAGGTTTTCGTTTGCTGAAAAACTGGTGCGCTGTATGTTCATCGGCCTTTATTTTTTTGCTGTCTATCCAACCAAAACACAGCGCTTCTTCTACTGCTTCGCTCCAGGAGATAGATTTTTTATCGGCACTTTTGTTATAGAAAACAAGCCATACCGCTTGTTCTGAAAGGTGGTTTTCTGCTAACCATTTTCGCCAGGCAGTACGGCTTGCTGCATAAAATATTTCTATTTTTTTCTGCATTTACTTTACAACGGTGGCTTCCAGTTCTATGGTTAACGTAGCAAAAAGTCCTTTTACTTCCAACAAAGTAGTCGCCTGCCGGATGCCGTGCTTTTGCAGGAAAGGTACATAAACATCCATACAGGTACTGAAAAATTCCTGGGTAGAGGTGGTAAACACATTTAGTCTTACTATGTTGTTGCATGCATAGCCCGATTCATGGATCAGGTGTTCTAAATTGGCGATGGCCTGCAGGAGTTGCGAACGCATGTCGGCATTGCTGGGGATGCCATTCGCGTCTAAGGCTACTTGTCCGGAACAATAAAGCGTGCCGGTTACGTTTTTTACCTCAACAGCTTGTACCGAATTGGTGTTTTTACCCCAGGGCCAGGGATCAAAGGTTGTCTTTTCCATTTTTTGCTTTTTAAAGTTTACCATACAAAAGTGGCGCAGGGTAATGACAGCCTTGTGTCAGGGGTAAAAATGACTTAGTGATATTTATCGAAATATTCTTGCAAGGTCATTTTATGGGGCGCAAACTTTGCCGCAAGCAGCTCCATGTTGGTTATTCTGTCTAACCGGAAATACCTGAACGCCGCACGTAACCGGCACCAGGCAATCAGCAGCCAGTTTTCGGTGGTGCTTAACAGGGCAAATGGCTCAATGGTGCGGGTGGTTGTTTTGCCTTGTTCGTTGGTGTAAGCAATATTTACCAGGTAAAAGTTGGTGAGGGCGTATTGTAACTGCGAAATATTGTTGCTGTTTCTTTCCCGGGCAAGGTTCTGTTCAAAACGGGTTCTATCCGCGAGTAGATTAGCTTTATCTTTCTCTAAAGGCCGAAGGACCGCTTTTATTTTGTCGATTGCTTCGGTGTAATCCCGGATAAAAGAGGCGTCTTTGTTTTTTAACACCAGTTGCTCGGCCAGGATTAACGCATTTGCCTGGCTTTCTGAAAACATGACCGGCGGAATTCTATAACCTTCCAGTAAAGTATAGCCTTTTCCTTCTTCGGTTATAATCGGAACGCCGGCTTGTTCTAATGCCCGAATGTCGCGGTAAATTGTTCTGACGCTTACCTTAAATTTATCGGCCAGGTTTGTTGCCGTTGTAAGCCGTTTGGTTTGCAGTTGGGTTAGAATGGCTGTCAGTCGCGATAGTCGTTTTGTATCATTGTCGTTCATGTTTCTGCCTGACTATTGGTAATTGCAGGTTTTGGGGTATTGCGTTTAACGTATTGGGCTAAGGCACGCTTTAGTGGCTTTAGGTGTGGTTAGCTACTGCCTTCCTTCTTTTTGATTGTAGCTTATCGTAATCAAAATACTTATTAGTTTCTTGATTTATAATTAATAAAATATTTTGCAATTCCTCAAGGCTGTATTCATTATCGTTTAAGATAAGCAAATCGTCGTTTAGCCTGTTTTGATTTTGTATTAGGTCTTTTTCTACTGATAGACCAACCCATAAATTATTTTCAAAAACTCGATTAATAGATTTGATTTGTCCAAACCTGTCGTGAAATGAACTAATACTCAAGAAACTCTCGTATATTAAGATAAGTCCATATATTTTGTCCAGTTCGCTTTTTGATAATTCTTTACCATGTTCAAGAGTTTTCTCTGTAATATTTTGAAGGCTAATAATTGAAATATTTTGTCGAAGTCTATATGCAAAATGACTAAGTTTTTGCACATTCATTAACAGCATAAAGATAACTCTTGGCTGAACCGAATTTTTATGCTCTTTAAAATCTGACCTTAACTTCAAAATAAAGTCTCTGATTAAGAGAATCTCTTTCTTGGGATCATTCTTCACACTCGGTTCTAGATATTCCAGCTTATCCATGGTTACGAAATTTAGAACTAATCCAATCTGTTTCTTTAAGTAGTACTGAAAGTTTCGTTTAGCTCTAAATTCTTCATACTTTTTCTGAGCAAATGGTATAATTACGGCTGCTATTAATGATAAAACAGCAACTAATAAGACCCAAGCGTCCCAATCAATTTTATTAGGTTCCTCAACAATTTTTATTGGTATTATTTCTCTCACATTACTTTATTTTAGTTGCAGCTAACTTGTATATAAACACCAGTATTACGTTTATTTCTCTAATATAAGAAGTTAAATGGAACAACGTAAAAGCTTATATAAACCAGCTTAAAACAAAAAAGCCACTGCTTATAAAACAGTGGCTTTCCCGGAAATAAATATTATTTTACACTAAGTCGTGCTGAATTAAATATTCGGCAATTTGTACGGCGTTGGTAGCAGCACCTTTACGCAGGTTGTCGGCTACAATCCACATGTTAATGGTGCGGGGTTGGGTTTCGTCCCAGCGTACGCGGCCTACCAATACTTCGTCCTTCTGGTGCGCATCCATCGGCATCGGGTATTTCAGGTTTTTTACGTCGTCTACTACTAGTACGCCTTCGGTTTCTTCCAGAATCTGGTAAACTTCATCCAGAGAGAAATCTTTTTCGAACTCCACGTTAACCGATTCGGAGTGACCACCCATTACCGGAATCCGGACGGTGGTAGCGGTTACTTTTACGCTATCATCACCAAGAATTTTTTTCGTTTCGTTCACCATTTTCATTTCTTCTTTGGTGTAGCCGTTTTCGGTAAACACATCAATGTGCGGCAGCACATTTAAATCTATGCGGTACGGGTAAGCCATTTCGCCGCCTTCTTTGCCGGCGCGCTCGTTCATGAGCTGGTCCACGGCTTTTTTGCCAGTACCGGTTACCGATTGGTACGTCGAAACCACCACCCGCTTCATTTTAAAAGCATCGTGCAGCTTGTGCAAAGCCACCACCATCTGGATGGTAGAACAGTTGGGGTTGGCAATAATTTTATCGTCTTTGGTCAGCTCTTTCGCGTTAATTTCGGGCACTACCAGTTTTTTGGTAGGGTCCATGCGCCAGGCCGAGGAATTATCAATTACCGTAATACCGGCTTCGGCAAAACGGGGCGCTTCTTTCGTAGAAGTGCCGCCACCGGCCGAAAAAATAGCAATTTGAGGTTTGGCCGCAATTGCTTCGTCTACGCCAATAACAGTAATTTCCTGGCCCTTAAAAGTCTTCTTGATTCCCTTTGATTTCTCAGAGGCGACCAATAATAATTCATCAACGGGGAAATTTCTTTCCTCCAGTACTTTTAAGATTTCACCGCCTACCAGGCCGGTGGCACCTACTACTGCTACTTTCATTTTTTCTGTTTGTAAATATTTAAAAATTATAAAGGTTTAAAACTGTCCGGCTCGGCTACTTTTTACTTTTTTTCGTATGAAGCAAACGGGTAGCCAGTTCGGATTCAGCTAATTGGGGCGCAAAATAAGTACTTTTTAGACAGTTGTAACTATGTATGCGGAAAATTTTCGTTCTACTGGGCGTGCTTTGCCATTATTATACCTATGCACAACTGCAGGAAAGTTTTTCGGACGGTGATTTTACCCAAAATCCGGCCTGGGTGGGTAATGTAAATTCTTTTACCGTAAATGCCGCCGGGCAACTGCAAACCAACGGCCCGGCCGTTACCAACTCCGACTTACAATTAGCCACTCCCTGTTCGGCGGTAACCGGTACCACCTGGGAATTTTGGGCGCGTTTAAACCTGGCTACCTCGGGTGGCAATTACGCCGATATTTACCTAATGTCGGATTCGGTAAACTTAAAAGGAAGCAACAGCGGTTATTTTGTTAGAATTGGCGGCACCCCCGATGAGGTAAGCCTATTCCGGAAAGATAAGGGCAGCAACCCAGTTTACGTAATTAATGGCCGCGATGCTAGCGTAGCCGCCAATACAGCTAATGTAGTGCGGGTAAGGGTAAACCGCGATGTTGCATCGCGGTGGACGTTGTGGCTGGACCCCACGGGCACCGGGCAAAACTTTACCAATGAGGGCAGCGCCGTAGATGCTACTTACCAGCAGTCGGCGTTTTTCGGCGTACAGGTTAGGTATTCGGCTGCCAATAACCGTAATTTTCTGTTCGATGATTTTTCGGTGATCGATAATACCTCCCCACAATTGCAAAGCGTTGAAGTACTAAATAATTTAACGTTAGCGGTGTTGTTTAATGAACCGGTTTCGGCTGCCAGAGCACAGCAAGTAAGTAATTATAACCTAACCGGTGTGGGCGTGCCGGCCACCGCCAGCAGACAGGCTACCAATCCGGCACTGGTGCATTTAACCTTTAACCAACCCATTGCGGCGGGCAGCTACCAGCTTACCGTTAATAATATAGAAGATTTATTTGGTAACCGGGTGCCGGCTCCGCTAAGTCTGAATTTTACGTATGTCCCGCCCGTAGCCGTTAATTACCGCGAGGTACGCATTAATGAAGTACTAGCCGATTTTAGCCCCGAAGTAAATTTACCGGCCGCCGAATTTATAGAACTGTACAACAGTAGCCAGAAAACCATAAACCTGCAGGGTTGGCAATACACCGATGCCACGAATGTGCGGGGTACTTTGCCACCACACACTTTTACGCCCGGCAGTTACGTTATTTTGTGCCGCGCGGCCGATTCGGCTCTTTTTCGGCCTTATGGGCCGGTGCTGGGACTAAGTACTTTTCCGGCCCTAAACGATTCCGGCGACGAAGTAAACCTGTACGACAATACCGGCAAGCGCATCGATAAAATAACGTACACCACGGCCTGGTACCAAAACAGCACCAAAGCCAGCGGCGGCTGGTCCATCGAATTAATTAACCCGCTTGCCCCGTGCCGCGAAGCCGCCAACTGGGTAGCTTCCCGCGACCCCAGCGGCGGTACCCCTGGCCGGCAAAACTCGGTGTACGATCTGAGCCCCGATACGCAGCCGCCAACAATCATCCGGGCCGAAGTAATTAACCCCACTACTATCAAATTAATATTTTCGGAAACCCTGGATAGTTTAGCGGCGCGTAACCTGGCTCATTATTCTTTGTCGGAAAATTTACGGGTGAGCGCCGTAAGCATAGCCGCACCGCATTACCAGGAAGTGCTGTTAACCCTTAATAATCGACTGGAAACAAGTAAACCTTATACTTTAACGGTACAGCAAGTTCGCGATTGTGCCGGTAACGCCCTTAACCCGGTAGCAACTGTTACCATTGCTTTGCCCGAAGCTGCCATTACAGGCAATATTGTAATAAACGAAGTACTTTTTAACCCCCGCAGCGGCGGCGTAGATTTTGTAGAACTGGTAAACCGATCGGGTAAATATATTGACCTGAAAAACTGGCAGCTAGGTAACCTGCGCCCCGATTCGGCCGCCGATTTTAGCACCATTACTAGCGAAACCTTTGTAATGGCCCCGCAGCAATATTTGGTATTAACCACCCGGCCCGATATTATACAGACCCATTACCCCGCTGCCAACGCCAATACTTTTTTACGCATGAGCCGGTTGCCTGCTTACCCCGATGATAACGGTACGGTACAGGTACTCGATGCCAACCACCGCGTAATCGACCGCATGACCTACCAGGCAACTATGCACTTTCCGTTACTTACCGATGTAAACGGTGTTTCTTTGGAACGCATCCGGTTGCAGGGCGATAGCAGTACTGCCAACTGGCATTCGGCCGCCAGCTCGGTAGGGTATGCTACTCCCGGTTATAAAAACTCACAATATTTAGCGCAAAGCCCCAGCAACGATTTATTTACCATAGAGCCCGCCCTTTTTACCCCCGATGACGACGGCGACAAAGATTTTACGACCATTAGCTACCATACCGGTGCCAGTGGTTATGTAACCAATATTACTGTTTACAATGCCAACGGCCGGGAAATAAAGCGGCTCGTAAAAAATCAACTGCTTGGCCAAAACGGCTTGTTCCGGTGGGATGGCTTAGACGAGCGGGGCCGCAAAGTGCCGGTTGGTTACTATGTGCTGTATATCGAAATATTTAACCTGCAAGGCCAGGTTAAAGCTTTTAAAGAAACGGTGGTAGTAGGTACCCGGTTCTGAAAGGGCTTGCCTTCCTCAATACTGCCCTGTAGTCAGCGTAAAAGTACAATGCTTTGTAAAATCCTAATGTTAAGCAACACCCTGATTTTTTTCTAAATATTAGATTTTTCCATTTCTGTTTAACCAGTTTAGGTGATGTGGGTTGATTTAAATTGTTTATTCTTAATTTATTAGCCTAAACTGTAGTTTAATGGTTTTACAAGTAAATATTGCTAAAGCCTAATAAAATAGCCGGGCGGCACAACCATCTACCCAAATAAATCGGTATAACTCGAAACTCATAAAGAAAGCAGCCGGGCTGTTGTTAGCGCAAACTAACCCTGCAGGTCTGTTCGGCTTATTTTAAATACCAATCAAAAAACAAGTTGCCGGCTGGTTCGCTGGTTATGCTTAAATAATAGGTTTTGGGCTTTTAAAAGTACACGTATGACGCACCCAACAAATAAGGCAACAAGCGAAATAGAAGCAACTTCGCCGCCCGCCAAACGGCTCGTTACCCTTAAAATTAATGGTTCGGAAAAAAAGCTCGAACTGGCTCCCTGGACTTCTTTGTTAGATGCCTTACGGGAATATTTGCACCTGACCGGTACTAAAAAGGGTTGCGACCACGGGCAATGCGGCGCTTGTACGGTGCTGGTAAACGGCACGCGCATTAACTCCTGCATGACCCTGGCCATTATGGAAGAAGACAACGACATTACCACCATTGAGGGCCTGGCGGCAAACGGCGAACTGCATCCGGTGCAGGCGGCATTTGTTGAGCACGATGCTTACCAGTGCGGTTACTGCACGCCGGGCCAGATTTGTTCGGCAGTGGGTTTAATTAACGAAGGGCACGCCAAAACCAGAGCCGATATAAAAGAATTAATGAGTGGCAATATTTGCCGGTGTGGCGCTTATACCAATATTGTAACGGCCGTGCAGGAAGTAATGCAACAGAAAGGAGGCGCCGCGCATGAATAATTTTTCTTATACCCGCGCCTACGAGGTAGCAACCGCTGTAACCGAAAAATCGGGCGGCCAGGCGACTAAATTTATTGCCGGTGGCACCAACCTGACCGATTTAATGAAGGCCAACGTAGAACGGCCTGATCATTTAATTGATATCCGACGTTTACCTTTAAAAGAAATTACAGAATTGCCGGACGGCAGCTTGCGTTTAGGGGCCTTGGTTACCAATGCTGATACCGCTTACCACGAGCAGATAGTCCAACAGTATCCGTTGCTCTCTAAAGCTATTCTGGCGGGTGCTTCGGCGCAGCTGCGCAACATGGCAACCAATGGCGGTAATTTATTGCAACGCACCCGTTGTTATTATTTCTACGATACGGCTACCGCTTGTAACAAACGCGAACCCGGCAGTGGCTGCTCGGCCATTGCGGGTTATAACCGCATTCACGCTATTTTGGGTACCAGCGAGAGTTGCATTGCGGTGCATCCTTCAGATATGTGCGTGGCTTTGGCCGCTTTGGAAGCCCAGGTAAATGTAACCGGTCCAGGCGGGGAACGCCGTATTCCTTTTGCCGAATTTCACCGCTTGCCCGGCGATACCCCGCACCTCGACAATAATTTACAACCCGACGAAATAATTACTTCTATTGATTTACCACCCAATAATTTTGCCGCCCACAGTACTTACTTAAAATTGCGCGACCGAGCTTCGTATGCATTTGCCTTGGTATCGGTAGCGGTGGCTTTAGAAATGGAGGGAAATATTATAAAAAATGCCCGAATAGCCTTGGGCGGGGTAGCCCACATGCCCTGGCGCAAGCCGGAAGCCGAAGCCTTGTTGGCGGGTAAAGAAGCTACTCCCGAAAACTTTAAACCAGTGGCGGCAGCGTTTATAAACGGTGCCCGCGGTTATGGGCACAACAATTTTAAAATAGAATTAGCGCAGCGGGCCATTGTACGGGCTTTAGCCGAGGCCGCCGGAACCGAAAACCAGATAGCATAATGGAAACAACCTATATCGGAAAACCAACCAGCCGGGTAGATGGCCGGGCCAAAGTAACCGGCGAAGCCCAGTATGCCGCTGAATTTAGGGCGCCAGATTTATTGTACGGGGTAGTAGTTTCCAGCAGTATTGCCAAAGGTAAAATAACCCGTATCGATAGCAGCGCGGCTTTGCAGGTGCCCGGCGTTTTACAAGTATTTACCCACGAAAACCGACCTGGTTTAGCCTGGTTCGATATGAAATACCAGGACGAAGACGCCCCGCCGGGAGCGCCGTTCCGGCCACTGTACGACGAAAATATTTTGTTTAGCCAGCAGCCCATTGCCCTGGTGGTGGCCGATACGTTTGAACTGGCCCGTTATGCAGCTACGCTGGTAAATATTACTTACGCTACCGAAGCGCCGGTTACCGAATTCCGGGGCCGCGAACCGGAAGCTTACACGCCCAGTAAATACAAGTCGGCCAAACCTTCGCCGCGCGGCGATGCAAATAAAGGTTTGGCCGAATCCGAATTAAAAATAGAAGCCGAATATTTTCACGGGAGTGAGCACCACAACCCCATGGAAATGCACGCCACCACCGTGTTGGTAGAAGAAGACGGCAAACTTAAAATATACGATAAAACCCAGGGCGTTCAGAACAGTCAGAAATATATCGCCAATGTATTTGGTTTATCTAAAGCCGAGGCGCACGTCATTTCGCCGTACGTGGGCGGGGCCTTTGGCTCGGGGTTGCGGCCGCAATACCAGTTGTTTTTAGCGGTAATGGCAGCGCTCCAACTCAAGCGGTCGGTGCGGGTGGTACTTACGCGGCAGCAAATGTTTTCTTTTGGCCACCGGCCGGCTACTATACAAAAGCTGGTGTTGGGTACCAATGCCCAGGGTGCTTTAAAGGCGGTGGTACACGAGGGGTTTTCTGAAACGTCGCAGTTTGAAGATTACACCGAAAACCTGGTTAACTGGTCGGCTATGTTGTATAAATGTGACAATGTGCAACTGGCCCACAAACTGATTAAACTAGATGTGTATACCCCGCTGGATATGCGGGCACCCGGCGGGGTAACGGGCATGTTTGCCCTGGAATGTGCCATGGATGAACTGGCTTATAAAGTTGGCCTGGACCCTTTGGAACTGCGCCTGGTAAACTACGCCGATAAAGATTACAGCAAAGATAAACCGTTTTCGAGTAAAAAGCTGGATGAGTGTTTCCGGCAGGGTGCCGAAAAATTTGGCTGGTCTAAACGTAATGCAAAGCCCCGTTCTATGCGCGAAGGCCACGAACGGGTAGGTTGGGGGCTGGCTACCGGGGCCTGGGAAGTAGAGCAGCAAAAAGCCAGTGCCAAAGCGGTACTCTCCCGCGATGGTAAATTAAAAGTAAGCAGCGCTACCGCCGATATTGGTACGGGTACTTACACCGTTATGACCCAGATTGCCGCCGATACGTTGGGTTTGCCTCTCGAGGACGTGACGTTTAAACTCGGCGATTCGTCGTTGCCCCAGGCACCTTTGCAGGGCGGTTCCTGGACCGTAGCTTCGGTGGGCTCGGCGGTAAAAGAAGCTTGCGATACCCTCCGGGAAAAACTAATAGCCCACGCCCGCAAATTAAAAGATAAACCCCTCGGCGATTCCTACAGCCTGGAGCAGGTAACTTTTGCCGACGGTAAAATATTTGTAACCGACCAGCCGGAGCGCTCCATTAGCATTATGGAGGTTATGCGGCAAAGCGACGAAAATGTACTGGAGGCAACTGTAAATAGCAGCCCGGCTTTAAAGCAAAAAGGTTATTCTATGTTTTCGCACTCGGCGGTATTTGTAGAGGTTAAAGTAGACGAAGATTTTGGTACCGTACGGGTAACGCGGGTAGTCAGTGCCATTGCCGGCGGCCGGGTTATCAACCCCAAAACGGCGCGTAGCCAAATATTAGGCGGCGTAGTTTGGGGCATTGGCATGGCCCTGGAAGAAGAATCGGTGTTAGATAAAAACTACGGCCGTTTTATAAACCACGATTTAGCCGAGTACCACGTGCCCGTTAGCGCCGATATTCACGACATTGAGGTAATATTTGTGGAAGAAGAAGACGATATTGTAAATCCGTTGGGCGTAAAAGGTTTAGGCGAAATTGGTATTGTAGGTACGGCCGCTGCTATTGCCAATGCCGTGTACCATGCCACCGGTAAGCGGGTCCGGGATTTACCCATTACCCTGGATAAATTGCTTTAAAGGAATATATTAAGGCTATAAGGGTAAATAAACCTAAGCCGTTTTAAGTTAAAGCCTCTGGTAAACGTTTACCAGAGGCTTTTTTTCTGATCAAAAAAGTTTTACCAAAATAATCTTTTTATTAAGCAATAGCTGCTAGCTTTTAATGCCATCTGTAATCAGTAGTAGCTAATGGGTCTATATTGTTAAAGCTGTTAAATGCTTTGTTTTTATTATTGTCCCACCACCTAAAATAGGCATTAGCGGCAATCTCGTGCGAGGAATCATTGTTAACCATTTTAAGTTCAGGGGCTTCTCTTAACGCTAAAACGGGTTGTTGCGAAGGAAACCTTTGTACCAAGTACTTGCTCTCTATCGAAACCGCCCTGATGGATTCTACCGTCCATAATACGTACATGCCTAATTTGCACGTTGGTACGTACG
>NZ_JBMQUD010000059.1:0-10460 GCF_057359045.1 Adhaeribacter sp. | reverse complement strand
GCATCTCCGGTAGGAGAGTTCTTTTAGTAAATATTTGGATGATAAAATTCTCCTGTAAAGTTCAGGGCAGAAAAGCAGCAGCTACTGATAAATTTCGCAGTCGGTGGGGTGAAGACCTTCTAAGTTACCGGTGCTTTAGCATTCCGACGAAGGAGCAAAGAAAGATTAGGCCGTCTTAACCCACCGACGGGGCCTCGCGGTCGGGAGCTTACTTAGATATTTCAAACTAGTTGGCATCTGTGCATTGCCAGATGGAATCTTGCAAAAGATAAACCTAATTTTAATCTCTTGGTTTGATTTATAAAAAACGCCAGGCACATTATACAAAGCTTCTATTTTTTAACCGGACTGCATAAATATTCTAAAATATTCTAAAACACGCTTATTTTATTTAAACAATTTGTAGCTTGTACCCATTATTCTAAGTAGTAATTTATCTTTTATGTTACAGTTTCTTAAATATACCCTGGCCACTATTTTAGGCCTTTTTCTGTTTTTTATTTTAATGTTCTTTATCCTGCTGGGCATTGCGGCCTCGGCTACCTCCGAGAAAGAAGTAGTGGTGAAGAAAAATTCGGTATTGGAACTAAAGCTCGACCGCAATATTGATGAGCGCAGCCAGGACGATCCCTTTGAGGGCATGGATGTGTTGGGCAGCCTGACCAGCAACAGCTACGGCCTCGACGAAATAAAAGCTGCTATCCGGCACGCCAAAACCGACGATAACATTAAAGGCATTTACCTGAGTACCGAAATATTAACGGCCGGCATGGCCACCGTAGAAGAAATCCGGAACGAACTGCTGGACTTTAAAAAATCAGGTAAATTTATTGTGGCCTACAACGATATTTGCTCAGAAAAAGCTTTTTACCTGACCTCAGTAGCCGATAAGCAATATTTAAATCCGCAAGGTGCCCTGGAGCTTAACGGCTTGAGTTCCGAAGTTATGTTCTTTAAAGGTACTTTGGAAAAACTCGATATTCAGCCCGAAATATTTAAAGTAGGTGAGTTTAAGAGTGCCGTAGAACCGTTTTTGCTCGATAAAATGAGTGCGCCCAACCGGCTGCAGGTTACTTCTTTCCTGAATAGTTTAAACAATTATTCGCTCGAAAATATTGGTAAAGCCAAAGGCAAGTCTTTTGTCGATATGAAGAAAATATCGGACTCCATGCTGATTCATTACCCCGAAGATGCCCTGAAACACGGCATGATTACCAATGTGGGTTATTTTGATGAAGCCATTGCTTACATGAAGCAAAAAGCCGGTATTAAAAAAGATGACAAACTAAACCTGGTAGAACTGAAAAAATACCGCAAACTGGCCGATGACAACGATGGTTACTCTAAAAACCGGGTAGCTGTAATTTACGCCTCCGGCGAAATTGTAAACGGCGAAGGTGGCAACGACAATATTGGTGGTACTAAGTTTGCCGAGGAAATTAGAAAAGCCCGGCAGGATAAAAATATCAAAGCAATTGTGTTGCGCATTAATTCGCCAGGCGGTAGCGCGATGGCCTCAGATGTAATCTGGCGCGAAGTAATGCTGGCCAAAAAAGTAAAGCCGGTTATTGCTTCTATGTCGGATGTGGCGGCTTCGGGCGGGTATTACATGGCCATGGCCTGCGATACCATTGTGGCGCACCCCAATACCATTACCGGCAGCATTGGGGTATTTGGTTTATTGGCCAACCTCGAAAATTTCCTGGACAACAAATTAGGGATTACCGTAGACCGGGTAAATACAGGTCGTTTTTCGGATATGCCCACTTTAACCCGCCAATTAACCGCCCCCGAGCGGCAAATAGTACAGCGGGGCGTAGAGCGTATTTACGACGATTTTACCACCAAAGCGGCTCAAGGCCGGCGCATGCCCGTAGAACAATTGCGCAACTTAGCGGCTGGCCGGGTATGGTCGGGTTTGGAGGCTAAAGAACGGGGCTTGGTAGATGTACTGGGCGGCATAGATCAGGCCATTGCTATTGCTGCAAAACGCGCCGGCATCGAAAAAGAATATACCCTGAAAAAACTGCCCCAGCAAAAAACATTCTTCGACAGCTTTTTATCGAATATGGAAACCCGGGTACGCACGCATTACCTCAAAGCCGAACTAGGCGAGTTGTATCCGTTCTACGAAAACGCGAAAAAGGTACAGCGAATGCAAGGGATTCAGGTCCGGATGCCTTATGATTTCAATATCAACTAAATTCTTTATCTCTACCTTAGTTAAACAGGCATAAAGTGTTTTGGTAAAATCCATTCATTTTATGCTTGTTTAGCTAAAGTAAACTAAGCCAATAGCGCTTCTAGCCATTCTGGCTATTTATTTAAATCCGGATAAAATTTATCCCAGTCTAGTGCTCATCCAATTTAATTATTAGAACTAAGTGAGTGCTGAGAAAGCAAAAGCGCTCAAACCCTACATTCATGATTTTTAATTTGACGAAGCAC
This sequence comes from Adhaeribacter sp., assembly GCF_057359045.1. Classification (NCBI taxonomy): domain Bacteria; kingdom Pseudomonadati; phylum Bacteroidota; class Cytophagia; order Cytophagales; family Hymenobacteraceae; genus Adhaeribacter; species Adhaeribacter sp. The sequence continues at coordinate 8,012 of NZ_JBMQUD010000059.1, read as the reverse complement.
TAACTTCTATTTCTTTATAGCTTGCAGAAGTACCACTTATAAAAGGCTTTATTCGGGGAGTATTCAATACCCATTATTCTGATTCTGGTTGATGTACTTTTATCTTTATTCCTTCTACTATTTCCCATGCAGCAGTTACACGACGCCACCGATTTTTTAGTACAGCAAACCAATAGTTTTGCCCCGGAGTTTGGTATTATACTGGGTACCGGTTTGGGCGCCCTGGTAAACGACCTAGAAGTACAATATAGTTTGCCGTACGAAGAAATTCCGCACTTTCCGGTATCCACCGTCGAGAGCCATTCGGGGAAACTTATATTTGGTTTACTGGCTGGCCGGCGGGTAGTGGTTATGCAGGGGCGTTTTCATTATTACGAAGGTTACAACATGACCCAAGTGGTTTTTCCGGTACGCGTAATGAAGTTGCTGGGTATTAAAAAATTATTTGTGTCTAATGCGGCCGGCGGGTTAAATCCTGATTTTAATACCAGTGATTTAATGATAATTACCGACCACATAAACCTGCTGCCCGATAATCCGCTTATTGGGAAAAACCTGGACGAACTGGGGCCACGGTTTCCGGATATGAGCGAGGTATACGACGAGGCTACTATTTTGCAGGCTCAGCATATTGCCGCTTCCCATAATTTAAAGCTACGTACCGGCGTGTACGTGAGTGCGCCGGGGCCTATGCTAGAAACAAAAGCCGAGTACCGGTTTTTAAGTATAATTGGGGCCGATGCCGTGGGTATGTCTACCGTACCCGAAATAATTGCTGCCCGCCACATGGATTTACCTTGTTTTGCCCTGTCGGTTATTACCGATTTGTGTGCGCCCGGTAAGATTAAAAAAGTGGCTCTGGCCGATATTTTAGCGGCAGCGGCGCAGGCCGAACCCCAAATGACTTTTTTATTAAAAGAGTTAATCCGGAACCAAGTTTAAAAGGTATTTGTATTATTACTTTAGTTTGGTTTAATTTAATACTTATTAATTACTACTTGTTAATACTTATTAATTACTACTTGATAAAACGCCCATCGGTTTGGGGCGCATAAGATTCCCGCAAATAAGATTATCTACCTACTACCACCAACTAAATTTTTAAACGCAGTCCGGGTTTTTACCTTCAGGTTTTAAAAGAATACCAGCATCTAAACTGAGGAAAAGGTTATTCTTTAATAAAAATATATTTTTTTTAATAAAAATGTCTTTGTGGCATTGTTCTTTTAAATATATTCGCGTTTGGGAAGTGATATTAATAAATTTTTAATTTTTAAGGCCTGGTCTTTATATTTATAGAACCGAATCGATTGAAAAATTATAATTAATATTATGAAATGTTCTTTTTCTTTAATACTTTGAAACTGCAAAACTGTAAAAGTGAAAGTGTAGCCATACTTTTTTAGTTCTTTTGGCCACCTTTTTACTGCGCAGCTATCCGCTGAGATAAATATATATACGCCTTACGCATACTTAATTTTTGTAGAATTAATACGATAATGTCAAACCAAGAAAATTTGGGTTTATATCATCCATCATTTGAACATGATTCGTGTGGTATCGGCTTTGTAGCCCACTTAAAAGGCCGAAAATCCCATGATATTGTGCAAGACGCCTTGCACATGTTGGCCCGTATGGAGCACCGTGGTGCTTGCGGCTGCGAAACTAACACCGGTGATGGCGCGGGTATTTTAATTCAGATACCCCACGAGTTTTTTGTTGACGAATGCCTGAAGCTGGGCATTAAACTGCCACCTTTTGGCCAGTACGGAGTAGGGTTGGTGTTTTTTCCGCAAGATGAAAAATTACGGGAAGAGTGCCGCGATATTCTGAACCGGAATATTGAGAAGCTAGGCATGCAATTGCTGGGTTACCGCAAGCTGCCCACGTACAACGGCGAAATAGGCGAAAGTGCCCTGAAGGTAGAGCCGGTAATGGAACAGGTGTTTATTAAGCGGCCTGACCTGGTGACCAACCTGGACGATTTTGAAAGAAAATTATTTATTCTGCGCAATTATACTACCCGCCTGGTACGCGAGTCGGTAACATTGCCCAATATTAACGAGGCGTTTTATATTGCGACGCTCTCTTATAAAACCATTGTGTACAAAGGCCAGTTTACCACGTCTCAGGTACGGTCTTACTTCCCGGATCTGCAGCACAAAAATGTGGTTTCGGCGCTGGCCGTAGTACACTCGCGTTTCTCAACCAATACGTTCCCGTCTTTCCGGTTGGCGCAGCCTTTCCGGTATATTGCCCACAACGGCGAGATTAACACGGTTAAAGGGAATACCAACTGGATGGGAGCTTCTGAAGCGGCCTTTACTTCTAAATATTTTACCCGCGAAGAGCTGGATATGATTTTGCCCATTTGCGATCCTACCCAGTCCGACTCGGCTAACCTCGATAACGTAGTAGAACTCTTAACTTTGAGTGGCCGTTCTTTGCCGCACGTGATGATGATGCTGATACCAGAAGCCTGGGACGGCAACAACCACATGAGCGAAAAGAAACGCGCTTTCTACGAATACCACGCCGCCTTGATGGAGCCCTGGGATGGTCCGGCTTCTATCTCATTTACCGACGGTAAAATTGTAGGAGCTACCTTAGACCGTAATGGTTTGCGGCCGTCGCGTTACCTGGTAACCAACGACGATAAGGTAATTATGGCCTCGGAGGCAGGTGTACTGGAAGTAGACCCGGCTAAAATTGTAAAAAAAGGCCGTTTACAACCTGGTAAAATGTTCGTGGCCGATTTAGAACAGGGGCGTATTATTTCTGACGAGGAAGTAAAAGACGATATCTGCTCGCGCCAGCCTTACCACGAGTGGTTAAAAAATAAAATCCGCTTAAAAGATATGCCGGAGGCTTTGGGTACTTTTCACCAGCCTAGCCAGCAAGCCTTGCTCAAGCACCAACAAGCTTTTGGTTATACCTCCGAAGACTTAAAAGTAATTGTGGCTGAGATGGCCGAAACCGGCAAAGAGCCACTCGGCTCTATGGGTACCGATACGCCTTTGGCTATTTTATCGGACCAAAGCCAGCATTTTTCGAGCTACTTTAAACAATTATTTGCCCAGGTAACTAACCCGCCCATCGACCCAATCCGGGAACGGATGGTTATGTCTTTAACTTCTTACGTAGGGGGTGGTTTAAACTTACTCGAAGAAAGCCCGCTGCACTGCCGCATGGTAGAGTTGCAGCAGCCAGTACTTACCAAAAAAGAGCTGGAGAAAATCCGGTTCCTCGACCAGTCATATTTCCAAACCAAAACCATCTATACTTATTTTAAAGCCGATGGTCAGCCGGGCTCCATGGAAAAAGCCCTGAAACGGATTTGCCAATATGCGGCCGATGCGGTAGAAGATGGTTTCTCGATTATATTATTATCGGACCGGAGTTTAGATAGCAGCCACGCGCCTATTCCTTCGCTGTTGGCCACATCGGCGGTACACCACCACCTGATGCGCAAAGGCTTGCGCGGCAAGGTCGGTTTGGTAGTGGAGTGCGGCGACGCCTGGGAAGTGCATCATTTTGCTACACTTATCAGCTTTGGTGCTTCGGCGGTTAACCCTTACCTGGCTTTCGATTCTATTGCCGATTTGCAGGAAAAAGGCATTATCAAATCCGAGTCGCCGCTCGAAAAATTAAATTACAATTACATTAAAGCTATTAACGACGGTTTACTAAAAGTATTCTCGAAAATGGGAATCTCAACGTTGCAGTCGTACCAGGGTGCCCAGATATTTGAGGCTTTGGGTATTAGCCAAGATGTAATCGATAAATATTTTACCCGTACTGTATCGCGTATTGGTGGTTTAAGCTTAGATAATATTGCCAAAGAGGCATTAATTAAGCATAAACTAGCCTTCCCGGATAAATTTGTGCCTAACCCCAAATTAGAAGTAGGCGGAATTTACCAGTGGAAACGTCGCGGCGAGTATCACCTGTTCAACCCGCAAACCATTCACTTGCTCCAACAGGCTACCCGCACCAACGATTACAGTGTATTTAAAAAATATTCAAAACTGGTAAACGAGCAAGGGGTAAAAGCCTGCACGTTGCGCAGTCTGCTTAAATTTAAAGAAGGCAAATCTATTCCGTTAAGCGAAGTAGAGCCCGCCGAAAGTATCTTCAAGCGTTTTGCTACTGGCGCTATGTCATTCGGGTCTATTTCGCACGAAGCCCATACTACCTTGGCCATTGCCATGAACCGCATTGGCGGTAAGAGCAACAGCGGTGAGGGCGGCGAAGACGAAATTCGTTTTGAGCGCAAAGAAAACGGCGATTGGGAACGTTCGGCCATTAAACAAGTTGCCTCGGGGCGTTTTGGGGTTACCAGCTATTATTTAGCCAACGCCGACGAATTACAGATTAAAATGGCCCAGGGCGCTAAGCCGGGCGAAGGTGGCCAGTTACCTGGCCATAAAGTAGACGACTGGATTGGGCGCGTGCGTCATTCTACCCCCGGGGTAGGTCTGATTTCGCCGCCACCGCACCACGATATTTACTCAATTGAAGATTTAGCCCAATTAATATTCGACCTGAAAAATTCGAATCCGCAGGCCCGCATCAACGTGAAACTGGTATCGGAAGCGGGTGTAGGAACCATTGCGGCCGGGGTGGCCAAAGCTTTCTCCGATGTGGTCTTAATTTCGGGTTACGATGGCGGTACCGGTGCTTCGCCGATTAGTTCGATTAAGCACGCTGGTTTGCCTTGGGAATTAGGTTTAGCCGAAGCCCACCAGACTTTGGTACGCAATAAACTGCGCAGCCGGATTGTGGTACAGGCCGACGGCCAGATGAAAACCGGCCGGGATTTAGCTATTGCTGCATTGTTAGGAGCCGAAGAATGGGGCGTGGCCACGGCTGCTTTGGTAACGGCCGGCTGTATTATGATGCGCAAATGCCATTTAAATACTTGCCCGGTAGGAGTTGCTACCCAGAATCCAGAGCTAAGAGCCCTGTTCAGTGGCAAGCCGGAAGACATTGTGAATTTATTCCGCTTCCTGGCCGAAGAGCTACGCGAAATAATGGCTGAATTAGGTTTCCGGACCATAAACGAAATGGTAGGCCAGGTTGACCGGTTAGAAATGCGGAATGATTTTACTAACTGGAAACACAAGTTAGTAGATCTGTCGGCAGTATTACACAAAGAGCCAGCCGGACCAGAAGTAGGTATTTACAAGCAAGAAGAGCAGCAGCACGCTTTAGAAACCGTGTTGGATGTTGACTTGATTAAAACCGCTAAGCCGGCGCTGGAAAATGTAGAACCCGTAACCGGCGAATTCTATATCTCCAACACCGACCGTGCAACCGGTACCATGCTGTCTTATGAAATTTCGAAGAAGTTTAAAGGCGTAGGCTTACCGGCGGGTACCATTAATTACAAATTTACCGGTTCGGCCGGGCAAAGCTTTGGTGCTTTTGCTGCCCCTGGTATTAAGTTTGAACTGGAAGGCGAAGCCAACGACTACTTTGGTAAAGGTTTATCGGGCGGTCAATTAATTCTGTATCCGCCTAAAAAAGCTACTTTTAAAGCCAGCGAAAACATTATTGCGGGTAACGTAGCGTTTTACGGCGCTACTAATGGTGAGGCTTACATTCGCGGCCAGGCCGGCGAGCGCTTCTGCGTCCGGAATTCCGGTGCCAAAGCGGTTGTGGAAGGTGTAGGCGACCACGGTTGCGAATACATGACTGGTGGGGTAGCGGTAATATTAGGCGAAACCGGCCGTAACTTTGCGGCAGGTATGAGCGGTGGTATTGCTTATGTATACAATCCCGGTTTGAAATTTGCGCAACGCTGCAACATGGAAATGGTAGAGTTTGACGAAATGGAGGCGGAAGACATTACCGAACTGAAACGGTTAATCCAAAACCATTTTGACTTTACCGGTAGCGCCGTAGCCGAAGGCATATTGGGTAACTGGGAGCAGGCCGTAAATAGTTTTATTAAAGTAATGCCAAGCGATTACAAAAAGGTATTACTCAAAAGAAGAGAATTAAAAGAAGTAGGAATCGATAATTTGGAGGCTGTAGTAAATGGGTAAGCCAACAGGATTTTTGGAATTCGGTAGAGAGTTGCCGAAAAAGCGTGACCCCAAACTGCGGGTTAACGATTACAACGAACTTTACGAGCCTTTTGGCGAAGAAAAAATAGGAACGCAGGCCGCCCGCTGTATGGATTGCGGGGTGCCGTTTTGCCACAGTGGTTGCCCCTTGGGTAATATTATTCCGGAATTTAACGATGCCGTTTACGAACAGAATTGGGAACTAGCCGCCGAAATATTATTCTCGACAAATAACTTCCCGGAATTTACCGGCCGTATTTGTCCGGCTCCGTGCGAAGCCGCCTGTGTATTGGGTATTAACAAGCCCCCGGTAACCATCGAAGAAATTGAAAAAAGCATTGCCGAAGCTGCTTTTGAAAAAGGTTATGTACGGGCTAAAACCCCACCGCTCCGCACCGGTAAAAAAGTAGCGGTAGTAGGTTCTGGCCCCGCCGGGTTAGCGGCCGCTGCCCAATTAAACAGCGCCGGCCATTCGGTTACTGTTTTTGAACGGTCTGATAAAATTGGCGGCTTGCTGCGTTACGGTATTCCGGATTTTAAACTCGAAAAATGGGTAGTAGATCGTGGGTTAGAAGTAATGGAAGAAGAAGGCGTGGTGTTTATGACCAATGCCAACGTAGGCGAAAATATTAAAGTAGCCGCCCTGATGCGTTCTTTTGATGCCGTGGTATTAACCGGTGGTTCTACCGTAGCCCGCGATTTAGGTATTCCGGGCCGTAACCTGAAAGGGGTACATTTTGCCATGGAGTTTTTAACCCAGCAAAATGGCCGTATAGCCGGCAAAGAATTTGCCCCGGAAGAAGAACTCTGGGCTACTGATAAAAACGTAGTGGTAATTGGGGGCGGCGATACCGGCTCCGACTGTGTCGGTACTTCTAACCGGCACCGGGCCAAATCGGTTACCCAGATAGAAGTATTGGCGAAACCTCCTGGTCAACGTCATGCTTCTACGCCGTGGCCCAATTGGCCCATGCAGTTACGTACCTCTACCTCGCACGAAGAAGGCTGCGATCGTAACTGGGCTATTGTAACCAAAGAGTTTATCGGCGACGAAGAAGGTAAATTAAAAGCTTTAAAGGTGGCGCAGATGGATTTCTGCAGTACTACTCCCGGCGAAGCGCCTAAATTCCAGGAAGTGCCCGGCACCGAAAAAGAAATTCCTTGTGAGTTAGCTTTATTGGCTATTGGTTTTGTACACCCGCAGCACAAAGGCATGATTGAAGAACTGGGCGTTGAACTGGACGAACGCGGCAATGTGAAATGTAATGCCAGCTACCAAACCAGCGTACCCAAAGTATTTGCCGCCGGCGACATGCGCCGTGGTCAATCGTTAGTGGTTTGGGCTATTTCGGAAGGCCGCGAGGCCGCCCGCGAAGTAGACCTGTTCCTGATGGGTACCACCAAGCTCGAAGCCAAAGATGTTTCTATGCTGAATACCACCAGCGCTTACGCTTTTTAAGTAGCTGATTCATTTATTTACAAAAGAGCTTCCGGAGAATATCCGGGAGCTCTTTTTATTTTAGAAAAGCAGTGATATTGGTGGGTGAAATTATTCTTGAAACTACTGGTTTGGGTTCATTGGTATTTAGCATAATTTGTATACATTGATACAGGACCAGCTAAGTTTATACCGCAGTTAAACCACTACATAAACACTTACTATTAAGATACATTTTTTAAGTACATTTATCATTTAAACTGCTTACATTTCTTTTAACCAATTATTAACATGAATATTATTTAACCATTATCTATGAAATTCCCTTTACTGTTTACATTTGTTTTTTGTCCAATTTTTCGCAATGCCCAAAGTTTTACCAGTAAGCTAGATACTAGTAATTACTATAACTTTATGGTGCACTTCAACAAGAATTCTAATGGATTTGTTTATACATCTAGTATAGGAGAGGCCAAATCTTCTGTAAATGTTAAATTAAAAGG